>NZ_JXMW01000029.1 GCF_002072215.1 Methanobrevibacter arboriphilus JCM 13429 = DSM 1125 | reverse complement strand
AGTTTATATATACTTACTATTTAACCATATTTATAATAAATTTTTTAAATGTTTTATTATTATAAAACAAAAAGGCTATAATATAATTTTTCAATAAACTTTATATACTAAAATCAAGTAAATAATTGAAAAGAGGAAATTTATTCTCCCCCGAAATGAACTAATTTTCTAGGTGATAGTTTGATGACTACTAAAAATTATTTTAAAAAAAAGATATTACTTTTGTTCTATTTATGCCTAACAAATTTAATTATTCATTCTATCTCTAACATACAATTTAATTTTCTCATATAAAAAATTATTAAATTTATTTTATTAAATTTATTTAAAAAAATACTATTTTTAATAAAATAATTAATATTAATTTTAAAAATAGAAAAATTAATTGAATATTTAATAAATTTCCAACTAATTTAGAATTAAATACAGAAATATTATCTATTTTATATATATTCATCAAGCTTATCTTTAATAATAGTATAATCAATAAATTCTTATATAAATAAGTAATAAATATTATAAAAATAATTAATAAAATTAAGTTTTCAACTAATTATAAAATAGAGATATCATGAAAATTATAGATATTAATGGAAGTAAGTATTAATGGAAGTCCTAGAAAAATTGGAATACTGGAACTTTGATAAATAAAGTTCTTGAAGGTGCAAAATCAAAAAAATGGAAAGATTAAATTTATAAATCTTTATAGTTTAGAATATAAAGGATGTGTAAGTTGTTTCCATTTCAAAAGAAAGGATAAAAAACATGGCTTATTTGCTATGGAAGATGACTTAACCCCAATTCTTGAAGAATTAAAAGTTGATTTTATTATTTTTGCCCCACCTATTTATTTTTCAACTGTAAGTTCAGGAATGAGTGCATTTTTAGAGGGTTTTTTATTTTCAAATATGATTTATATGAACCAAATCATGTAGAAACTACATTCACAGGATTATATTAAAATCAAGAAATAAAATGATTTTATATTGCACTGTGAAAAATAACAATATAAAACAATTTTAAAAGCATTCTGTGAGTTTTGTATAATTAAACAATGATAAATAAATAATATTTTTAATTTAAGATTATTATATAAATCATAATTTTAAATCAAAAATCCATTTTAAATTCTTTTTTTCTTTCCAATATTCAGGATCTTCTTGAAAACGTTCAAAAATATGTTTCCAATAGTTTCCTTTATTTATATCCCAATAAACCCCATAATTTTCAGGATTACTAACTTTTTCATAAACTTCATCTAATATACTTTCATCAAACTCAAATCCAAATAAATTTGGATCTTGTTTCTCAGCAAGGATCCCTAACATAGATTTACAGCATTTAACACAGCTACTACAATTTTTTCCTGAAATACTTTCCCAACAAACTTTTATATAAACCTTCTTATCATTTGTATTTACATAATCTACAATTTTTCCAATCTTTTCTTGTCTTGTAAAATCAAATCCATCATGGATAACCTTACAATTAGAAAATTTAAAATAGTTATCAATTATTGGTGAAGATCCACAAGGAATAACTTCTACACCCCTTTCTTCTAAATCCCTTGTAGAATGTGATGAAGCTATTAAAATGTTTCCTATTTGCTTCTTATAAGCATAAATTACACCATGACTTATTATACTTATTCCATGTTGAAGACCATGCCACCAATTATCATTGATAGCTAGAATTTCCTCATTAAGTTTTCTAATATTCAAGAGTTCCCTAAAATCAGATTTAATAAAAACCTTCTCTAAATCAAATTCTTTGGAAAATTGGTTAATTATATTTGATAAATTTTTCCAACCTTCAGTTTCATCAATAGGCATATCAGAACCCCAAATACTAGCTAAAATTGGTTTTTTATCAATATTATTAATAACAGTGAATGTTGAATCAACTCCTCCACTGAAAAATGGCATATACTTATCTTCCATAAAAATTCTATCATAATCAACAATTTTTTTAACAATTAATCTACCTTTAAATTCAATTTTAGGAAACATCATAGAAAAATTTTCTTTAATTGCTTTAATTGATTCAAAAAAAGTTTTGTCTAACTCATCTATGAATATTGTAGCATCCATGATCCAACTAACAGGTAAAATATTACATAAAACAGGTATTATTGATATTCCTTCTGGAACTGAGGACAAATCATCTTTTACATCTATATAATCAATAAAGCTATCTTTTTTAAGAAAGTATTTATCTAAATCATAGGTAGTAGAAATATTATAAAAAAATACATTATTTTTAAAAATAGGTTTATCAATTTCTATAATTTTTCTATTAAACATTCTATCAAAATAATATCTAAAAAAAATTCATAAAAATCCCACCATGATAAAAAAATTATTAATCTAATCTAAAAAGATAGTTTTTAGGTTTATAAAATAATGATTCACAAATAATTTTATATTTGCTTTACATAACTGAAACTTAACAAAGATATATTTAATAACTGTATTATAAGTTTTACTGTTAATACTAGAAAATAGAATGTTAAATGTTATTATGTTGTTATAGTTATTATGTTGTTATAAATTGTTATTAATTATTATAAATAGTATTATGTATTATTATTGTTATTATTATGTATTATTGTTATTCATATAAATTATTAAATTATAACTATGTTTATGAGCATGATTACTATTAAAAAATAATCTAAAATTAAAAATTTTGAAATTTAATATATCACATTCATTAAAAACATTAATAGAAGGATAATAGATAAATAATAAATAATATGCAGATAATATATAAATGATAAGTAAATAATAGGTAGATAATATGAAAGCTAATCCATTAGAAATCCCAATAACCGACAACCATATTCATGTAGACCCAATTAATGGTATTGGTCCTGTAAAAGTAGCTAAACAATTTTATAATGTAGGTGGAAGAGTTATGATAATACCTAACAAACCTTCTTGGACCTTTGGAGAGCCATTTAAGTTTAAAAAATCTATGGATTTAGTTATTAGCTATGCAAAAGATATTAATGAAAATACAGAAGTTAAAGCATTCCCCCTAGTAGGTGTTCATCCCGCTGAAATTTCAAGGCTTGTTGAAAGTGGAAAATCTTTAGAAGACAGTTTTAAAATGGTTAAAAAAGCATTAGATTATGGGAAAGAATTAGTTTTAGAAAAAAAAGCTGTTGGAATTGGTGAGATAGGCAGACCTCATTATGAAGTATCAGAAGGAGAAATGGAGTATCAAAATAAAGTTCTTAAATATGGATTAGAATTAGCTAAAGATATTGATTGTCCTGTCCAATTACATACAGAATCAGCTAGTGAAAAAGAATTTAAAGAATTTGCATCATTTGCAGATGAAATTAATTTCAATAAAAAGAAGTTAATAAAACATTTTTCAGGACCTTACATAAACAAAGATGAAAATTTTGGTCTTACACCCTCTGTTATGTCAGGAAAAGATAATATTAAAGTAGCTATATCTAAAGGAGATAATTTTTTAATGGAAACTGATTATCTTGATGATCTAACTCGTCCTGGAGCAGTACTAGGTCCAAAAACCGTTCCCAAAAGAACTCTTGATTTTATAAATAAAGAAGTATTTACAGAAAAAGATGCTTTTAAAATACATAAAGACAATATAGAAAGTATTTATTCAATTGAAGTTTAATAAATATCAAAGCTTAAAACAAGACAAAAAAATTAATGCTAAAACAAAAAGAAAATTAAAAAACTATAATAAAAATAAAAGAAAACTAAAATAATATTAAAATAATACTAAAATTAAAATAGAATAAAGCTAGAATAAAATTAAAAAGCTATAATAAGATAAAAGTGTATTAAAATCTAAACATTGAATATTTTAGCTACTCCAACAACATTAGAAGCATTAGTCCATTTTTCAAGAGCTATCATTTCCACATAAGATCCATTTACAATTGCAGTGACTGTATCATTATTATCACTTGATAAAAAGATTCTATCCCCACTAATATTTCCTAAACGTTTTATAAGAAGAGTTTCTTCAGGGTCTTTAACAACTATAATATCTCCAACCTTAGGATTTTTTGTTTTTTGAATTATAACATTTTCTCCATCTTGTAATGTAGGAACCATTGAAACTCCATCAACAGTAACTTCCATTGGCATTTGATCTTCACCAAATTGAGAATTAATATTAATTTTTATATCATCATACCCATAATTTTCAGCTATTTCTGTTATTCCTGCTCTTAATGTGCTTGCATTACTATCAATATTATTCATCTGATAATATGTATAATTTTCCAAATCAACATTCATACTACCTAAATCTTTTCCAAATGGAGAAGAAATCACATTGACAGTTGCATTTTGCCCATCTAAATTAACATCAATAATTGCTGTATCAGCAAAAACCGAAGAGGTTATACCAATTCCTGCACAAATAATTAAGATTAAAGCTATAGCAATCAGTATTATTTTATTTTTCTTTATAAAAATACCTCCGATAATTATTATCGTTAAATCTTTTTATTATAATTATTTCAAATATTATTAATACTAATATTATTATTAGTATTATTACCAATATTACTAATATTACTAATATTATTAATATTATTAATATTGTTATTGTATAATTAATATTATTGTTAATATTACTAATATCATTAATATTATTAGCGTATATAATAAGATAATAGTATATATTAATTTTTCATATTGATATAATTTTTTATAGTGCTAATAAACTACAAAAATATTTAATAAAAATAAAAATAAAAATTCAAAAAAATATTACACAAAATATTATAATCAAACATAATCCCTTTAAAAAAAGATTAAAAAGATTAAAAAGATTTAAAAATTAGTTAAAATAGGTAAAAAGGTTAAGAATATCTAAAAAATAAGTAAAAATAGCTAAAAAATTAAAAAAGTTAAAAAATAAATAAAAGTAACTAAGAAATTAAAAAAATTAAAAAAGTTAAAAAAGTTAAATATCATCTAAAAAATCATCATGATCCATTAGATCCATGTTTAGTAATAATTTCATAGTTTCAATATCAATCTGACCAGGAGCTGTAACATCTCCACCAGTTGCAAATGTAAAAGGTGCATTGAATTTAGATGCCATAACTCGAGTATAACTTCCTATTTCACCCATAGATATAGCTATTGTATTATCACAATGAGACATTATAGCTAAAACATTTATAGTATCCTCTAAATTTGTTGGCATAACAGCAATTTTAGCTACATCCCCTAATTCTTTTTGTTCATTTACAATTTTAAGTAAATAATCAACTGAAGGTGTTTTTTCAAAATCATGAAAAGATATTATAGTTTTAATATTAGCTTCTCTACATTTATCAATAAGAAAATTTCGAAGACAAGGATCAGTTTGAAGTTCTATATCAATATACTCAACATTTTTTAAATCACAACAACTTTTAAGAATATTAATTCTTTCTTTTTCACTACCTAAAAAGAATCCTCCTTCTTTTTTAGAACGATTGGTTGCTATAACTGGAAAATTAATAGAATCAATAATTTTTTTAACCATATCAGAATTAACATTAGCTATACCATCAATTCTAAGTTCAAGAAGATCAGCCCCTTTTTTAATAAAATCTTGAGCAGTTTTAATTATATCTTCTTCTTTTTCTTGCAGAATAGGAATAGCTATTTTAGTCTGTGAAATCAATATTCTTCCTCTTTGATTAAATTATACATGAAATTATTTTTAATTTTAATATAAATTAACTATAATATTAATTAGTAGTATTATGGATTAATGAGTAGTATAAATTATATTTGTAATATAAATTAATTGTAATATTAATCAATAATAGTATGAATTATTTGTAATATAAATTAATGTAATATAAAATTATGTTTTATAAAATTATATTTTTTAAAGTAATGTTTTGTAAAGTTATGTTTTGTATTTACTCTTAATTAACTTTACTGTTTTTTTACTGATTTTTTAAAAATAATAAATATAATAAATAAAATTCAAAAAGAATAGATAAAACCTACAATAATATAAATAAGAATTAATAAATAATAATTATCATAAACATTAATGATTAACATAAACATTAATGATTATATAATTAATCATATAAAGAATTAATAAATTAAAAATTATTAGAATAAATTAAAAATTAGGTGTTAAATTGAAAATAACAGCTATTGGAGCAGATATCTCTAAAAATGATGTTTCTTGTAGTTATTCATTGATTAATAATATAGAAAATGATATCCATCAGTTGATTAAAGCAGGAGCCCATAGTGCTGCTTTAACAAACATTACAGGTGATGATATAGTAATATCTGCTTTTGTAGAAGATAATCTATTAGAAAAAACAAATCAAGAGATAGTAAATATTCTGAGAAAGAATGCTGAAGACATTGGTGATGTAGCTGGAATATCTGATAATCCAGAAACTGCAGGAGAAGGAATTTCTTATGGAAAAGCAAGTATAAGACAAGATAGATATCCTGATGCAATTATAGTTGCATTTGATACTTATGGAGGAGAATCTTTTGTAGAAGATGTAGCTAATTCATGTATTGATGCAGCTACTGGTATGTCTGGTCTTACTGACATATGTGACAAAGTAGGTGGTCAAAAGAAAATTCCTGGAGTAGGTTATGTATCAAGTGAAACTGATGATCCTATTGTTGTAGCTAGTGTGGAAGATATTGAATCTGTTGGGGTAATTGCAGGAGCTATGATTGGTGCAGCTTGTGGAAATAAAAATACTTATCTTGTTGAAAGAGGAACTCCGTGTAATATTATTCCTGGAAGTGTGATTTTTTCAGTTTCTGCTTTTATGAATGGTAATGTTATTGATTTATCAATTCCTTTTCAAGAAAGGTCTAGAATTTTAAAATAATCAAAAAAATAGTATTAATAATCAAAAACAGTCCTTAATTATCATTAAAGTAATATTAATTATCATCAAAAGATTATTGATAATTATTAATAATTATTAAAAATTATTAAATACAATTGAAATTATTAAATTGAAATTATTAATAAATATAATTGAAATAATTGTTAATAAATATAATTAAAGTTATTAATAAGTATAGATGAGATATTAAATAAATTATTATAAAATATATTATAAAGTAAAATGAGGGTAAAAATGATCTTATTAAATGAAGATACAAGATGTTTAGTTCAAGGAATTACAGGAAAACAAGGATCGTTCCATACAGAGCAAATGCTTCAATATAATACAAATATTGTAGCTGGTGTAACTCCTGGAAAAGGAGGACAGCAATTCCAAAATGTACCTATATTTGATTCTATCGAAGCAGCTAAAGAAGAAACAGATGTTAATGCTTCAATAATATTTGTTCCAGCACCTTTTGCAAAGGATGCGGCTTTTGAATCAATAAAGCATTTAGACCTTGTAGTTATTATTACAGAACATATACCAGTCCATGATTCAATGCAAATAATGGCTTATGGGAAAAACAAAGATGTTACTGTTATTGGGCCTAATACACCAGGAATAATATCTCCAAAAGTTGGAAAAATGGGGATCATGCCCACACATATATTTTCAGAGGGAAATGTGGGAGTTATATCTAGAAGTGGAACCTTAACTTATGAAGTAGCTAGTCAACTTACTAGAGAAGGAATTGGACAAAGTACATGTATTGGAATTGGAGGAGATCCTGTAATTGGAACAAACTACTCTACAATACTGCAAAAATTTGAAGATGATCCAGAAACAGAAAAAATTGTAATGATTGGAGAAATCGGAGGAAATGCTGAGGAAAAAGCTGCAGAATACATTAATGAAAACATTTCAAAACCAGTTGTTTCATATATTGCAGGTATAACTGCACCTCCAGGTAAAAGAATGGGACATGCAGGAGCTATAATCGAAGGAAATAGTGGAACTGCAGAAAGTAAAATGAAAGCTCTTAAAAAAGCAGGTGTAAGTGTAGCTAAAAAACCTTCAGACATTGTTGAATTAATTAAAACAATCTAATATGAAATAGGGGCTTTCTTTATGGATAAAAAAGATATAATTCAAAAACTTAAAAATGGTGAAATGAAATTATATGAAGTTGATAAACATTCATCTTCTACTGAAAAAGCTATTGATATAAGAAGAGAGTTTATTGAAGAAACCACCAATACAAAACTCAATACAATAGCTAATTACACTCTTGATATGGAATCAGCTTCTAAAAAAAATATTGAAAACCCAATTGGAACAATACAAATCCCAATAGGAGTTGCAGGACCATTAAAAATCAATGGAGAATACATAGAAAATAAAGATTTTTATGTTCCACTAGCAACATCTGAAGGAGCACTTGTAGCATCAGTTAATAGAGGATGTTCTACAATAACAGAAGCAGGAGGAGTGAATGCTAGAGTTATTGATGATAAAATGACAAGAGCACCTGTTATTAAAGCAAAATCTGGAGTTCAAGCTATTGAAATTAAAAAATGGTTTGAAGACAACTTCCAAAAACTAAAAAAAATAGCTGAAAGTACCACAAACCATGGGAAACTTTTAAGAATTGACCCAATACTTGTTGTGGGAAATTATATTTATCCTCGCTTTGTTTACTCTACTGGAGATAGTATGGGAATGAACATGGTTACAATAGCTACAGAAAAAGTTTTAGAACTCTTATTAAATGAAACAAATGCTCAACTAATTGCACTAAGTGGTAATGCATGTGTTGATAAAAAACCATCTTCCATAAATTTAGTTGAAGGTAGAGGTAAAACTGTAGTTGCAGATATAATTATCCCACAGGAGATAGTTAAAAATAAACTCAAAACTACAGCAGAAGCAATAGTGGAAGTTAATACAGCTAAAAATCTAATTGGATCAGCTATTAGTGGAAGTATGGGATTTAATGCACACTTTGCAAATATGATTGGAGCGATATTTTTAGCTACAGGTCAGGATATAGCTCATGTAGTTGAAGGATCATTAGGAATAACCACAGCAGAAGATAGAGATGGAGATTTATACTTTTCTGTAACTATGCCAGATTTACCAATAGCGACAATTGGTGGTGGAACAAGCCTTAAAACAGCAAATGAATCATTGGAAATTTTAGGTGTAGCTGGATCTGGAAATGTTAAAAAGTTTGCAGAAATAGTAATAGCTACAGTTTTAGCTGGAGAATTATCTTTAATGGGCGCATTAGCTGCAGGACATCTAGCTAGAGCTCACAAAGAATTAGGAAGAGCTTAATAAATTTAGAAGGTTTTAGTTATGGATTTAAAAGAAGCAGATAATCCAAATAAATTAGATAATAAATTAGATAATATAAAAAATATTGATGACATAACCAATTTTGATGATTTAGAACAAGAACTACTTGGCATAGAATATCCAGAAATAGAACTAGAAACTGATGACATTAAACTAATATTAACACTAAAAAAAGACTATTCTAAAATTAAAGATCTTGAAAATAGAAAAAAAGAATTTACTAAAGATATAAATGATTTCATTGATGAATTTGTAGCTACTCCTGAATTTAACGAGTTGATGGAATATTATTGAAAAAAATAGAAGAAAAAATATAAAAAACTAATAAATTAAAACTAAAGAAAAATAAAATTAAAAGTTAAATAGAGATTTTTGAGCAGAATCTCCTTTAGTATCTTTAGATTTCTTATCTTTAGATTTTTTATCTTTAGAAATATTTTCTTCTTTATCATTTGATATTTCATTAGAATATTTTTTTTCTTTCAATTTTTTTTCATCAGAAATATCACCTTTCAATTTTTGGCTTGATTCAGAACTTATTGTTTTTTCTGACTTTTGAATAATTTTTGAATTATCTTTCTTTATTTCTGTTTCTTGAGTTATTTCTTCTGTTGATTTTTTATTTGTCAGATTTAAATTGAAATTTGATTCTAGTTTAGAAGGAATTTTTTCTGATATACCTGTTTCTGATTTAGCTTTTTTCTTTTCATTAGCTAATTCTTCTTGTTTTTCTTTTTCTTTTCTTTTAATAACAGACTTTGGAATTTTTTTTTTTCGGAATCTTTTTATTTCATCCTCATCAAAATCAAAAAATGTGGAAATATCATAAGCTACATCATCATTTTCAAACATTATTTCAAGATAAGGAAACATTGAAATAGCTACACTATTAGAAACATGGATTTTTTCAGCAATTTTCTCTGCAATCCTGTCTCTAAGAGCTCTTTTACCTTTAGTTCTTCCCATTAGAGAGAATGCCATTGCACCAGTAAGTCTTGTGAATTTTTTATAGGTATCATCTTTAGATAGTGCAACACCAACACCCATAAATTCACTAGCATATCTCCAATAAGTATAATTTCTAGTTTGTCTAGCTCTTCCAAAGTATAAGTCAGCTTCACTAACCATTTCATAAGCTTTTTTAATCTCTTTAGGTTTTTCATATTCTCTAGGAATATTTTCAGCAATATACTCTAATACTAAAGTTGGATCCTCATCTAACCTAAGAGAATTCTTTACTTTATCAATACTTTTACTTTTTAAAACTCTTCTAACACTATCAAAAATATTATTAGTATTATCTTTTTGAGAAACAAGCTCTAAGTCAGACATTTCAAGTTTTTTAGTTTCTTCAGCTATAACTTGAAGAGTGTTTAAAGCTGATCTCATATCACCATTAGAACCTTTAGCTAAAGCACGTACAGCTTCAGGATCTACTTTAATTCCCTCTTTTACAGATATTCTTTTAAGTAATGCATTTATAGAATTTGTATGGACTTTTCCAATCTTAATGACTTTACATTTTGGTTTTATACTAGTCAATCTTTTACTATAAAAGTCATTAGCTGTCATAATAATAGGATGGATACTTTCTTTAATTATTTTACCAATAGCTTTAGTTCCACCTCTATCATCAGTTCCATGAATACCATCGATTTCATCTAATATAATAAGTTTATACTCATTATCATTAGTAAAGAATGATTTTGTAGTTGCTGATTGACCTACAGTATTCATGATTATGTCATATGAACGTTTATCACTTGCATTAAGCTCAATAAAGTCTGAAAATTCACGAGCTATTACATGAGCAATGGTTGTTTTTCCAGTCCCAGCTGGTCCAACAAGTAATAAGCATGGCTGAGGATTACCTTCCTTCCATTCTTTAACCCATGCTTCAATTTCTTTTTTTTGTTTACCGTTTCCAATAATTTCATCAAAATTTTTTGGTCGGTATTTTTCTGTCCAACGCATATTACTTACCTAGATATAATAAATAGCTAATCTAATGCTAAATAGCTTAATGTTAAATAGCTTATCTAATGCTAAATAGCTTAATGTTAAATAGCTAATCTAATGTTAAATAGCCACAATGCTAAAATATAATAATCCAATACATTAAATATTTTATAATATAATTTAATTATAAGAATTTAGTTAAAAGCGCTTCTAATTGAATCCTTGGGTTTGCACCTTCTCTAATTCTAAAGTCAGAATTAGCTATAGCTTCAATTAAGGGAATATACACTTCTCCATCCATTTTCCCTTCCATTGCTCTTTTAGTAACATCTTGATAAATCTGATTTACCATATCTTCTCCACTAGTTCCTTGTAAAACCATAGCTTCACGAAGTAAGTCTCTCGCACCCATGAAATCACCAGTAAGAGCCTTAGTAACCATATCACTAATATCCTTTGGCCTTGCCTTTGAAACAACATCATATATCCTATCTTCTGTTATTGTACCTTCACCAGATGCTGCAGCTTGAAGGAGATTAATTGCTTTACGTAGGTCTCCTTCAGCAAAGTAAACTATAGTTTCAATAGAATTTAATTCATAGTCTAGATTTTCTTGATTAGCTATGTATTCTAATCTATCTGCAACATCTTGACCTTTAATTGGAGCAAATCTAAATATAGCACATCTTGATTGAATAGGGTCAATAATCTTAGAAGAGTAATTACATGAGAGTATAAATGAAGCAGTTTTAGTATACATCTCCATCTCACGACGCAATGCATGTTGAGCATCTTTAGTCATGTTATCAACTTCATCTAAGAAAATTATCCTAAATGGAGCTCCAACAGGTTTTAAACGACAAAAATTCTTAATATTAGTACGAACAGTTTCAATACCTCTTGCATCTGAAGCATTTAATTCTAAAAAGTTTTGACGCCAATATTCACCTAGAATAGATTTAACTAGAGCAAGCGCAGTTGTTGTTTTTCCAACTCCTGCTGGACCTGTAAACATTAAGTTTGGCATTCCTTCCTCATTTACATAATTTTTTAATCGTTCAATAATGTGTTTCTGCCCTACGACATCTTCTAAAGTTTGTGGTCTGTATTTTTCTACCCAAGGTCCTTTCATTATATCACCAATTAGCTAATAAATATAATTGATTTAAAATTTCATTTAATTATAAACATTCAGTAAAAATAAATCATTATTTTTGATATTAATATCATTCATTACTAATAATATAACTATCTTTTATATATTATACTATAAGATTTATAAAATAATATTTTAACTATTTCTATACTTCATAATATTATTTTATCTATTATTACTTTATCATAATTTTATATCATAACACTTATATTATTATTTTTTATAACATTATTTCTTTTATATTATTATTTAATAAAATATTATTTTTGTTAGTAGATGAAAAATATTCTAAATAATAAAAATAATAATGATTTAAATGAATTTAATAGTTTTATAAATATCTTTATTTTTGTTATATTTATTTATTACCATTATAAATTTTTTATTTAAAATATAAAAAAATTCTCATTGAAATATAAATAATTTTTATATAAATAATTTTTATAAAAAAGTTATTATAAAAAAATCTTTATTATTATAAAAGAATTTTTATTCTATTATTAACATATATTATCAATATATCTAATAACAATAATTTATTTTTATTTAAAAATACATGTTAATTAAACTCTTATGGAATTTTAAATCTATTAGGAGGAAAATTATGAAAGATTATAGAAAAGCTAATCTAGTAGGGTCTGATTTAAGAAAAATGGATTTTAATAATATTGATTTCAGACGTGCTAATTTAAGCAATGCTAACTTAGCAAAAATCAATATAGAAAATTGTGATTTTACATGTGCTAATCTTAAAGGTGCAAATTTGCAGGGGTCTGATCTAAAAGGTGTTAATTTTCGTGGAGCAGATATGAGTTACTGCAATCTTAAAAATGTGAATCTTGATGGAGCAGATCTATCTGGAACTAAACTATATAATGCTAAATTAGATGGTTCAAGCTTAAATAAAACATATATTAGAGGAACAGACATTAGAGGAGTAAACTTTGATAATGTCGATACAAAGAATGCCATTATAAAACTTGTATATGATGGAAATTATAAAAGAACAAGAAGCTTATAGTATATCAAATAACTAATAATCAACTTTTACTAATAACTAATAGCTAAACTATCAAATAATAGCTAAAATATTTAAAATAATCAAAAATAATCATGAAATGGATTGGTAATATGTTTGGGAGATTTAAAAAGAAAGAAAAAATATCTGATGAAAATATGATTGAATTGGATATTGAAGAACCTGTTGATTGTCTTTGTGATTTTACATATAATTTTTATTGGAATCATAAAGGAGAAAAAATGGGTTTAACCGATAAAATCCCCAACAACGATTATACTTTCCAAGACCTTGTTGAACATTTGAAAAAAGGAAATTCTATAAAGATAAATGGAGATGTAGGCCATAGACTTTGTTCAAGTATGGGTGTTGATTTAGTATATTTTGGTGGAACTGGATCTGCAATTTCAGTCGGTAATGTATTCATAAATGGGAATGTAGCTAGTAGAATGGGAATAAGTATTAGAAAAGGAAATATTTATGTTAATGGGAAGATTAAAGATCCAATTGGAAATTTAGTTGAAATTGAGTCTGATATTAAAGGATATAGAAAATTTATTTCAGTTACAGAGCTATTAATGGATGAACCTAAAAATATTAAATTGATAGGTGCAAATATCTCTGGTAAAAAGCTTGAAATTAGTGATGGGTTAATAAGAGATACTTTAGGTGCTAGATTAGATAAAAATTTTGAAATTATCTTAGCTGGAGATGCTGATCTTTCAACAGGAATTTTAATGAAAAATGGAATTGTTAGGATTAATGGGAATGCTGGAAACAATACAGCTGCTCTTTTAAATGGAGGAACTGTTATAATAAATGGAAATTGTGATGATTTTACAGCAGTTGAAATGAAAAAAGGCATTGTTATTGTTAATGGAGATGCTGGAAAATTTTTAGGTCCTAAAAAAGTTTCTGGAAAAATATATTGTAAAAAAGGAAGTCCAATACATCCAATAAAAAAACAAAAATTAGACATTGAAGATAAGAAGATTCTGCAAGAATATAAATTTAATCCAAACGGGTTTTTTAAATTTGATTAAATAAAGTGAAATTATCATGAATTTAATCTTAAAAGTTAATTTTTTTTAAGTATGTCTTAATATATCTATATAAAATTAAAATAACAATTTGTAATAATAACAAAATTTATATAGATAAAAATACATACTAATATCGATATTTTAATATTATATATTTAAGACCATATATTTTCTTAAAAATTATTTTAATTAAATTTTAAAAAATTAAAATACTTTATCAAATCTGAAAATGTATAGTTAATAAAAAATAGTATTAATCATGAATAAATAATAAATAAAGAAACTATAATTAAATAAATCATAGTTAATAGATTATAAATAAAGAATATTTTATAATAAAAGGTATTTAAATGATTTCAAACACATGGAAACTTAAAATAAGATTATTTTTAGCTGTAGCCCTATTAATGGGTTTAATATATGCTATCGTAATATTAATAGCGACATTTCTAGGTTATGGTGGTAATTACACATTATTTGCAATAATGGGATTCGCAATAATATTTATACAATATTTAATAAGCCCTTCAATTGTTGAAAAAACGATGGGGGTAAAATATGTTACAGAACAACAAGCCCCAGAATTACACCAAATGGTTAGTGAATTAGCTATGAATGCAGGAATTCCAAAACCTAAAATCGGAGTTTCTGAAACAAATATTCCGAATGCATTTGCTTTTGGAAGAACTAAAAGAGATGGAAGGGTTTGTGTTACAAGAGGAATTCTTAATACATTAAACAAGGATGAACTAAAAGCCGTTCTTGGACATGAGTTATCCCATATTAAACATAATGATATGGCTGTTACAACCTTAGTAAGTGCAGTTCCACTTATATGTTATTATATTGCTCTTTCATTTATATTTAGTGGAGACAGTAGGAATGGTGGAGGTATTTTAATCGGAGTTTTAGCTATTGCTGCTTACTTCATAGGTCAATTAATTGTTTTATTCATATCAAGAACTAGAGAATATTATGCAGATCAGGGAAGTATTGAAATTGGTGGAAAACCAGATAAATTAGCTTCAGCTTTATATAAACTTGTTTATGGTGCTGCAAAATCTCCTAAAGAAGAAGTTAAAGATATTCAAGGAGTAAAAGCATTCTTTTTAAATGATATATCAAATGCTAGAGATGATATAGAACAATTATCTCAACTAGATCTAAATAGAGATGGTGAAATATCTGAAATTGAGTTAGCTCAATTAAAAAGTAAAAATGTTAATATAAAAACTAGTGATAAAGTTATGGAATTGTTTTCAACCCATCCAAATATGTTAAAAAGAATAGAAAGATTAGCTGAGTATAGCTAATCAATATTTAATTTTTAATTCTTTAATTTTTTAATTAATTAGTTTTTAATAATTAATTTTAGTTAATTTTTAGTTAATTTTAGTTAATTAGTTTTTTAATATTTAATTATTCAATTTTCTTTGTTTTTTGTATTTTTTTGTTTTTAATTTTATCTTTTAAGTAATTATTGCTACTAATATACCTATTATCATTAATAATTTTTCTTTAATCTACTTATAAATAAACAGATTATTAGTAAATACCTGCATTAATATCTTTAGCTGTATTATAAGCATCATAAATAGCATATACCCATAAAATTACTGCTATGACAGGCGGAATTATAAGGAAGAATAAAGCTATACATATATATGATACAACTAATAGAATTAATCCTTTAGCAATTTCTCCATTATATATTTGACCTAAACCAATAATTAAGAATGATAAAACAGCTGCTAAACCAGGACTTTTCTCATCTTTAACTATTATTTTTGTTTGTTCATAAGTACTTTCATTGTTTTTTTCAAAATCATTTACACTTTCAGAATTAACTTTAGTTCCACAATCAGAACAAAAGTCACTTCCTTCTTCTAATTTTTTCCCGCATTCTGGACAATAACTATCCATTTTTTCACCTTTTTATATTTTTATAAAATATAAAGTTAAGATATGATAAAATTAAGAAATAATAATATTAATAATAATTATTAACTAGTAATACTTAATAATAATTAGTATTAGTTAGTAATAATTAATAATAATTAGTATTAATTAGTAATAGTTAATAATTAATAATAAGAATTTTTACAAGTTATAAACTTCTTTAGATGGAACTATATTAACATTATTATTTTCTAAAACATTTATAAGGATATCTAAATCTTTAGATTGAAGTAATAATATAGCCTTTTCTGTTTTTTCATGAGTAAAAGCGTAAATATATTCCAAATTAATATTATTTTCATTCAATAATTTTAAAACATTAGCAAGTCCTCCAGGAGTATCATCTAACTCAACTCCAACCACATCAATAATTTTTACAATAAAATCATTTTCTTCAAGTATTTTTTTTGCTTTTTCTGGATCATGAACAATAATTCTTAAAATTCCAAAATCAGAAGTATCTGCTAATGATAATGCTCTGATATTTATCCCACCATTAGCTAGAGCATCTAATGCATTCCATAATCTTCCTTCTTTATTTTCTAAAAATATTGATAATTGACTAATTTTCATTATATCCCTCACATTATTACTAACAAATTTTTAATCATATCCCTATATAAACTAATTTTCAATTATATCCTCATATCATTATTAAGATAAAGCTATTTAATACAAATTTTATTTAATGCAAATCTCTTTTATCTATTACCCTAACAGCTTTTCCTTCACTTCTAGGAATACTTTTAGGTTCAACAAGTGAAACTTTAACCCTTAGACCAATTTCATTTTCAATATAATCTTCAATCTTCTTTTTTATATTAATCATTTCTTTTACTTCATCAAAAAATATATCTGGAGATGCTTCAACCTTAACCTCAATTTCATCCATTAAATGAGGTCTATTCACAATAATCTGATAATGAGGTTCTATACTATCAATTTTAAGTAATGCCTTCTCAATTTGAGATGGAAAGATAGCTACACCTTTAACTTTAATCATATCATCAGATCTACCAGTTATTCTATCCATTTTTACAAAAGTCCTAGTACATTCACATTTGTCATAATGAAGAGATGTAATATCCTTTGTTCTAAAACGAATAATAGGCATTCCCTCTCTTTCTAAATTTGTTAAAACTAATTCTCCTTTTTTTCCTTCTTCTAATTGTTTTCCAGTGTTAGGATCTATAATCTCTGGTAAAAAGTAATCTTCAGAAATATGTAATCCATTTTGAGAGCTACATTCAACAGCTATTCCTGGTCCCATTAACTCAGTTAGCCCATAAATATTAAATGCTGGAGCATTAAAATCATTTTCAATTTTTTTTCTCATTTCTTCAGTCCACATCTCAGCTCCAAATCCAATAGCTTTTAATCCAACAGATTTTGGATCAATTCCCTCTTCTTTTGCTACTTCAGCAAGATATAAACCATAAGAAGGAGTGAATATCAATGTAGTAGTTCCAAAATCTTTCATAATTTCAATTTGTCTTCTTGTTTGACCAGTAGAAATTGGAACAACTATTGATCCGATTTTTTGAGCACCATAATGAACTCCAAAGCCTCCAGTAAAAAGACCATAACCATGAGTATTTTGAATAATATCCTCTTCATGAATACCCATCATATTAAGACCTCTTGCCATAATTTCACTCCAATTATCCAGATCTTTTCTTGTATAACCTGAAACAACAGGTTTTCCAGTGGTTCCAGAGGAGCTATGAACTTCCACTATTTCTTTTGGAGGTACTGCAAACATACCAAATGGATAACCCTCTCTAAGATCATCTTTAGTAGTGAAAGGAAGTTTGTTAATGTCTTCAAGAGTTTCAATATCTTCAGGAAATACTCCTAATTTTGTATATTTTTTATTATAATATGGTACATTTTCATAAGCTTTTTTAACAATCTTTTGTAGCTTCTTTAGTTGAATTTCTCTTAATTCCTCTCTAGACATACATTCTGCTTCTTCATTCCATATCATATTATTTACCTTTCCTTATTTACCTTACCTTCAAAGATTTTAATAAAATAAATTAATATTAATTAATTATAATAAATTTTAATAATATTATAAATATAATAGATATTAAAAATATTATCTAATATTACAAGTATTAAAACGATCCAATCTATTAAAACTATTAAAAATATTAAATAATAAGTATTAATAGCTATAATAACTATTAATAATTACAATAATTAATACTGTACTAATTAATAACTCTAGTAACTCTAATAACTATAATAACTATAATAACTATTAATCAATAAACATGATATTTATAAATAAATATTAGTTTTTATTTTTATTATATGAATAATCTTTATTATATAACTCTTTATATATAATTTCTATTTTTATATTATACCTTGTTAAAAATTAAAAATAGTTTATAAATTTAATTTATAATTTTTCTAGATATTCTAAACTCTTTAGAACAGATTCTTTATCATTTACTTCAATTACATATATACCATCATAATTATTTTCCTCAAAGTTTTTAATCACTGCCTTAAAATCGATTGATCCTTCACCTAAAGCATAGTGCATATCATGATCATGATTATTATCAGATAAATGTACATGTTTAATTGAATCAAAATACATATCATTTTCTAAAAAACCATTAACACCAGCATGACCAACATCAAGAGTCATTCCTATATCTAAATTAATTAACAGTTTATTAAGCTCATTAATATCTTTATAAAGAAAATCATCAATATTTGGCATATTTTCAACAGCTATATTAACTCCCAAATCTTTAGCATAATTTTCACAAGTTATAAGTGACTCACGACACTTAACTAAAACTTTATCAATATAGCCACGTGCTAAAAAAGGAACAGAACCAGGATGAACAACAACAATATTACTATCAAGACTATTAGCTAAATCTATAGATTTTCCAACTTCATTTATAGAAGCCATTTGAATAGATTTGTTCAAAGAGGCAATGTTCAAATCAATAATAGGAGAATGAATCGTATAATGAAAATTAAATGAATTTAATAAATCAACATCAATATTAGAATTTGGATACTCTTGTAATATTTCAACATAATCAATATCCAACTCTTCTAAAAATTTTAAGTTTTCATATAATTCATTATTATTAATAGCTAATGTTGATACTCCTATTTTCATTTTATCACACAAATTATTTTAATTCTTCTTGCTATTTATCAGATTTTATTATATAATTTTATTTAAAATATTTCATAATAATTTATAATATACTCTAATTATAATAATGTTTAAAAGATTAATATAATTTATTATTTGTAATTTGACTTTAAAACATATCTTATTTTAATAAAATTAATATATAAAAATATCAAAATAATTGTTCATAAAAAAGAATAAAATAAGAAATATCAATAAATAATAACTAAATAAAAATAGACATTCTAATAGCTAATAATAGTAATTAAAAAGAATAACTAATAAAATAGGAAAAAACATTGTAATTAATGTTTAATTATAATTAATGTTTAGATTATTTCATAATAAGATCCTTTAAAACAAGACTGACAAATAGGCTTACCATTAATTAATGAATGCTTATTATCTAAAACAACTTCATCACAAACAGAACATCTTTTTTTAATTGTTGGCATGCCAGGCAAATTATTTTCATCAAAAAAGACTTTAACATCTTCGATTTTAAATAATTCATTAGCAGGTGTGTTTTTATACCTCTCAATTCTTTCATCTATAGTTTCACCAGTATTAACACTTGAACTTGCATCAACATCAGTTAATCTAATAGCTTCATCAGTTTCCTTATTATAAAAAGTAACTGCAAATTTTCCATAGTCTATTAGTTTAACAGACTTAGTTCCAGTTGAACCTTGTGTAATAGCTTGAACCGCATCATAAACACAACGATCAATTTCAACAATAGCTATTAATTCAGGATTTTTTTCATTAAAATTGAGATTAAGTTCTTCAATTGCATAAATTGTCATTTTAGTTCCTGTTAAAACTCCACCGCATATTTCTCCATGAAAATTTTTAGCTTTCTCTAATTGTTCATTAAAAATATTATTCATTATATTACCTCCATATTTATTTAAAAGAAATATCAAAAAATATAATATTAGAAAGATGAAATTAAAAAGATTATTAAAAATATATATTAAAAATATACTAATAGAATATAATATTATAGATATAATATTATAATTATAATATTATAAATATAGTATTATAAATATAGTATTAAAATTATAAGTATCAAAAAAGATTATATAAAACAATTATATAAAAATCTTGAAATACTTAAAAAATAGTTTCATATTACTCAACCATTATTAGCTTCCCCGTGTTTGGATCTTTGTAAACTTTACCCATTTCCACATATCCTTCACCAGAGCTATTAGATGAGTTTATATTATCATCTATTTCTTTTCCTTGTTTTACTTCAGAAACACTTTTTATTTTCTCCATAGTTGATTCTTTTTCTTCAGGAGTCATATCAGCATTAAAAACAACAGATTGCATATTCCATGACATTACAAGAAAAACTAATAAACCTACAGATATCACAAGCATTGCATCAACAAGATTAGTTGTACCTGCCATTGGATCCTCTTCAGTTCTTGAAGACCTCCTATTTTTTTTGGACCTAACCATAAAAACCACAAATAACTTTTATAAATCAAATAACTCATAAATTTATTGAAAGTATTAATTTTGATAATTTTTTTTCATAAAATCAAGTACTGCATCTGAAAGTGCATCTAAATTAGATAAGTAATCATCATACCATCTTTTTCTTATTTTAGATACAAAATAACCTACTGCACCTGCACCAATACCAACGACAGTTGTATCAAAAGCAACAATAATTGCATTAGCAAGGCCAGTGACATCACCACTACCTAAAGCTGCAAGTCCTGGACCCATAGGAATTAAAGTTCCCATCAAACCTAAAGTTGGACCAATACGAGCCATAATATCAGTTTTTTCAAGAATTTTATCTATTAAATTCTCTTCATTCTCAATCAATTTCCTAGCTAAAGCTTCGCGAGATTCTTTAGATAAATCTTCAGAAGATATTAAATCTAATAAATCCTCTTTTTGCTTTTCAGGAATTTCTGAAGAATTAATAGCACTTTTGGCAACTTCAGCATTTTCAGCTAAAGAAATATCATGAATTAAATTTTTCATAACTGAAACTGGAACCTTCTTTCTAGAACTATACTCAGAAATAAGACTACCAATTGTAATAACTGCATAAACAACAAATACTAACAAAAGAATAATAACAGGAATCAGCAAACTTTGAGAAATCACATTTAAAGTTGAAGTTAAAATTCCACTTCCAGGAATACTTAAAACCATTTAACCACCTAATAATTTAAAAACATCAAAAATATTTATTTTTAGTTTTAATTTTAAATTTATATTTATATTTATATTTAGAAAATAATCAACCACAGACAACCAATAAAATATAATCAATAAGATATAACCAACAGAATATAACCAACAAGATATTTTTAACAAGATATAACCAATAATATATACTTATTTTGAATACATCCATTATTTAGAATATCAATTATTTAAAAAACTATTTTTCTTAGAGAAGAACACTCCAATAATCATTAATATTATTATTACAGGAATTAAGTATATTATAAGGTTTGCATCAATTAAACTAATGGGTTTCATAATTTTTTTGAATCCATCAATTAAATTTGGAAGCAATAACGCAGCAAGCAAAAAATAAATTCCTAAAAAAAGCATGAAATTTCCAAGAATAACTGGATAAGGTTTTTTAATCAATTTAACAATTATATTTGCAAAGAAATATGATAATATAATTACTAATGCTAAAATTACAGCTATTATGGGACTTAATTCACCAATAGACAATCCTAATATCGGAGCAACAAATATAGCAGTTATAGTGATAGATAAAAAACAACAAGGAGATGGTGCAATTACAGCAAGGGCAGATGTTGTTGAAGTGTTGCATTTATGAACTTTCCATTCTCTTATAGTTATTAAACCAGCTAAAATCATTATTATAGACATAGCTATAAATATAGGAGTATTATACGATATAACAAAATTTGTAAATTGGCTTGAATAAATCGATGCAATTTGAGTAGTGATATAGATACCAACACCATAAATAGATATAAGTAACAATATTGCTTTCTTTGAAAGGTTAGCCATAGAGGAACCTAAACCAATTTTAACACCAAAGACTATAATTGCTGCTATCACACCTGCTTGCCATAAAATATCCATTGGATTCATACTTTTACCTATAATTAAGTTCTTAATTAGATATATTTTAGTCATACATGTTCTAATCAGATATAATTTAATCTGATATATTTTATTCACATATTTCTAATCAGATATAATTTAATCTAACAATTTAATAATTTCAATAATAATCATAATTCTTATAAAATTCTTAATTCTTAAAACTATTAATTCTCATAAAAATTAATTCATATAAACAATTAATTTCTACAACATTCTTATTTATACAATCCATAAATATAAATGTTATCATGACGACATTATTTTTTAAAAAATTAACTTGATTTAAAATTATTAATTTATAATTAAAAAATTTAATTAGAGTAAAAAACTTTAAAAATTCTTATAATCTTTCAATTTTATTTATATTATAATAAGTTGAATCAGTGCAAATTTAAAAGAAATAATAATCGATAATAAATAGTATTCTATTAAAAATAAAAAATAAAAATATAATATAAAATATGATTAATATTCATAGAAATAGTATATAGTAGTAATAATTATAAAATAATAATAAATATAAGATGGAAATAAGCAGAAAATAGTAATAAATAGAATATGTTAATAAATAGAAGATAGTAAAAACTGTTAAATATAATTTAATACATATCTCCTATTTATCTTCATATTTATCTTCCAATTTATATTTCAATGTATATTTCCATATATAATATTAGTATTCTAATATTATTATTTAACAACTTTTACAGATTTGGTTTGTGATTTGCCGTTTGTTGTTACTTTTACTTTTTGTGTTCCAGTTTTTGTTGCTTTGACTTTCATTTTTAAAGTTATTGATTTTTTAGCAGGAACTTTTTTGACTGTCCATGTTTGGCTTTTTTTGTTGTATGATGCATAGCTACTTTTACTTACTGTTGCTACTTTTAATCCTTTGGTGGTTGCTATTTTACTATTGAATGTACTGGAGTTATCTAATCCAGTGTTTTTAATTGTAGTTGTTACATAGAAATATTTATTTCTCTTTACTTTACTTGCACTGAATGCATTACTACTAGATACTTTAATATCTTTATCTACAGTTAATGTAGTTTTAGTTCCATTAAGATCAACCCAATTGTTACCTTTGTTCAAGTTATCATTATAGGTTGCACTAATAGTATTAGCAAAAGTTCCAGATTTTGAAGGTTTTGCATAGAAAACTAAAATAGCATCATTATCATTAGATAATGAATCAATAGTCCATACACCATTAGAAAAGTTACCTTTAGTTACAATTACAGAATTTGCACTTACTCCACTAGGTAAAATATTAGAGATAGTTATATTGCTTCCAGAAGCATTTCCAGTATTAGATACTTTAACAGTATATTTTACAGTCTGCCCATTAGTTATAGAAGCCTTTTCATAAGAAGAATCTATAGAAATTTTTGCAGGAGTTTGAGAACTATCAGAATAAGTTCCATCAACATTAGAATTAGAAGTTGCAGTATTTGCAGTTACTAAGTTATATCCAAAGTTAGGAGAGGTTGATTTTGAAGTGTAAGTGAAATTATTGTCAGTTAAAGTTATATTACGGTAGCTACTAGCTAATAAAATACCAATAATCCCATTTTTCATAGTATTATTTTGAATTAAAACATCATATGCCCCATAAACAGTAATAGCACTTAAAGTAGTATTAATTATTGTGTTATTTGCAAATATATGTCCACCAGAATGCATAGTGTAGATACCTTCACTTGCATTGGTTATTGTATTATTAGAAACTACTGTATTTGAACTGCTTCCATGCCTTACATCTATACCATGCCTTCCAACATTAGATATTGTATTATTATTAATTATAGCTGAACCAGAACCAAAATTGATTATACCAGTATCTGCCATATTAGTAACAACATTATTATAAACTGACATTGTAGTTGCACCAGTACTCATTGCTAAAAATACACCCCATGCAGAGTTATTAAGAGTATTATCATGAATACTTATATTATTAGTATTACGTAATGCATAAATTAATGCGTTTTTTGAAGTTGCAGAAGAATTATCTAAATAGTCAAATCCAGGCATACTAGTAATGTTTAAACCGTGAATATCACTATTATTAGACCCATTTACAAAATAAAATGCTGCTGCTCTATCAATAGCATATTTAGAAATATCACCTGTGTCCAATGTTGAATTATCAACTATGGCCTTTATGAGAGCGTTTGAACTAGCAGTTATGGTTATAGTCTTATTAATAATTAAACCTATATTTTCAAATACTCCCTCATTAAAAAACAAAGTATCTCCATCTGACATTCCATTTATAATATCTTGTATCTCATTATTTGAATTGGTAGAATTTACATCATAAATAGTTGCAGCAGAAGAAGTATTAATGCTTAAAGCTATTCCACCAATAACCAATAAGACAAAAAATATAAAAGCTATGCTTTTATTAGAATCATCTTTACTCTTTAATTTAATATTATTCACATCCTTAATATTATAATAAATATAAATTGTATTTTATAACCACAAAACAATAATGCATACAATGACATATAAATAATGAATATAGACATATAATTAATGAATATAGATATATTAAATAAATATAAATAAAGTATTTAATTAAATAGACTTAAATAAACTATTTGATTAGATAAATTTAATATTATATAAATTCCATATAAGATAAATCTGATATATTGATATAAGATAAATCTGATATAAAATAGAATATATAACTATAGTTATGTTGAGTATTATAAATACTAAAAATTTTCAAACAATATTAAATAATAAATATATAATAAAAATATTAATAAAATATGACTGGATTCCATATCATATTTACATATAATTTATTTATATAATTTATAGCCATATATACTAGATTTATCTACATTAATAGTTTTAATAATTAATTCTGAATAAAATTCATTAATTATAATATTAATATACACAAATTATACAAATATCGTTATGTAATTATATAATAATCGATTTGGTATACATTATATTTAAATATTACTATTATAATATATTTTAAATAAAAGTAATCTTTTAATCATATAAGATAAATAATTACAATTACAGCTTAAAAACAAATAAATATATAAATTACAATCTAATAATATTTAAAAAATACAAAAAATAAAAATAATAATTTAAAATAGTAAAAAAAGAATAAAGCAGCTTAAAATGTTAAAATAAAAGATATTAAGTGATATATATCAACATAAATTAAACGATATGTAGAAATATATTAAAAAATAATTATTATTTTTGACAAGGCAAAAATCTATATATTAGATTAAATTGAATTTATATGATTATAAAGAATTAATATAATGCAATATTCAGTTAATTTTCATTATATTAATTTAAGATAATGAAAATTTAAAATAATAAAAATTGGACTGTTTAAATGGATAAATTTAAAAAAATAAAAAAAAATAGAATTAAATATCTATGCTTATCGATTTTATTTATTATTTCTATTTTTATTTTTATTTCTCCCAGCTACTCTGCAACGATAAAAGTTGAGCATAATGCAACAAATCAGGAAATACAAAGCTTGATTGATTCAGCCAAATCTGGAGACATAATTCAATTTAAAAATTCAACTTACAATGAAATATCACTAATAATAAACAAAAAATTAACTTTAAAAGGAAATGGAACTACAATCATCACAAATAATTCAAAAGAGAATAATGGAAATGCAAATATTGGAAATAACACTTTTGGATTTTATTTTACAAAAAGTGCTTTAGGTAGTCAATTAATAGGATTTAATATAATTAGTAACTCTGACTATGCTGTGATAGTTAATTCCTCATCACTGACTATGACTTCAAATATCATTATTGGAGGTCAAAAAGGAGGAGTATTATTCAATAATAGTAAAGATTCCAAAATAAACAACAATAATATATCTAATTCAAAAGGTTATGGAATAAATATTATAAACTCCAAGAATATTAACATCACATCAAGTAATATAAAAAATAATAATGATTCAGGAATATTAATATATAAATCTTTATATGTTTCAATTTTTAATAGTGCAATATTCAATAATCTAAAACATGGAATTGAATTAATACATTCAAACAATACAAAAATAGTTAAAAATAAAATTGAAAATAATTATGATGGAATATTTTTATCAAACACAAAATTAGCTAATATAACCGATAATCTAATTAATAATAATAAAAGAAATGGAATAAATCTTAATGATAGAACTGAAAAAAGTTATATTATAAATAATACTATTTCTAAAAATGCTAATGGAATTCAATTAAATGGTAAATCGATTAATGATATAATAAAATTTAATCTTATTAAAGAGCAAAAACAAACAGCTGATACAGATGTAGATATGTTTGAAACAGGAAATGGAATTGTAATAGGAGATAATTATGATCCTTCTTCAAGTTTTACTATAGAATATAATTCTATTTTAAATAATGAAAATTTTGGTATTAAAAATAAGCCACAATTTGATGAAGTAAGTGTTGGAGCTAATTATTTTGGAGATAGTGGAAACCATATATGTCCAAGAATACTTGCTTCTATTTTAACAGCGAAATTATCTGCTTCTGGTGAATTACATCTGTTTGATGGTAAAAAACAAACAGGTTATATTATTGGTGCTGATCAAAGAATCTATTCTGCTAAAAAAATAGGAACACCATCAAAACCTCCAAATACAAGTTCTAATAATACTAATAGTAATATTAATACTAATACTGATTCTGGTTCAAATGGAAACTTAAATAATGCTTCCATTCAAAATGGAACTAACAATGCTAAAACACAAAGTAATAATAACCCTAAAAAAACAAATACAACCACTAATCAATATTCAGTTGGAGACAGTGGAAAACCATTATTAAGTAAAGTATATGAAGTAATATCCAATCAAATTGCAAAAGCTATGGGAGAAAATTCTATACTTCCTTATTTAGTTCTTATTATAATAGCAGGAATATTTGGTTTAGGCTATTTAAAAAAGAGAAAAATATAATGAATAATTAATATAAAATATAGTGAATGATTTTATAATCAAAATTTAGAATAATATCTAAAAATAATTATCCAAACAAATAATTATCTAATAAATAATTATCTAATAAATAATTAATAAAATTTAAAAAGCTAATAAAAAAGTTAATAAAAAATACTATAGATAATTATCTAAAAGTTCCTATAATAGGAACATCCATATCAATAGCATCTAAAAGTATTTCAGTAATTTCAAGACCCTGTTTCAACCTAACAAGTCCTTTTTTACCAACAGTAGCTGTAAAAAGATATTCCCCATTAACAGAAACATCAAACTCCTCACCAATGTTCTCATAACCAATATCAAGATTTAAATGTTTTTTAGATATTTCATAAGGAATTTCAAACTCTTCACTAAACTTTTTAGATTTAGTTTTATTATCATTTTTATCATCATAATCTTTTAAAGATTCAATAGGCTCAACACCAATACTAATTCCTACTTTTCTTTCAAGATCATCGATTCTTTTTCCTTTTTTACCAATTATTTTTGGAATAAACTTTTCATTTACAAAAATTTTTATTCTATCATTAGAAACAAGTTCAGCTTGAACAGTAGCTTTTGGAACTATCTTTTTAACAGCACGAATAACTTCCTTTTCAACAATCTTATCTACAGCTGATTTAGAATCACTACTCTTTGAATCCTCTTGAACTAGATCAACATCCATAACAATAGTCTGCTCACCATAAGTATAAATCTCATTTTTTAAATCCCCATTTTCAAAATCACGAACTTCAATAACAGGTCTTGCAAGATCAGCCTCCTGCATACCAGAAGGAACTTTTACAGTAAGATTAGTTTCATAAATAGCTTTAATCTCACCATCTTCAATATAAATAGTAGTATCAACAACAGAAGGAATAATTCCCAGCTCTACTCTTGCCGCAATCCTTTGAATAGCATCGATTGGGCGAGTAGCATGAACAACACCAATCATTCCAACACCAGCTAATCTCATATCAGCAAAAATATTAAAATCATGATTCTTTCTAAGTTCATCATAAATAGTAAAATCAGGCCGTACAAGTAAAAGAATATCTGCTGTTTTTTCCATATCTCCATCTAAAGGTGCATATTGGGTTATCTCATCTCCAACCTGAAGATCACGAGGAGATTCCATAGTCTTAACAATCTTATTCATATCTTCAGAGAAAAATTTAGCTACAGCCTGGGCAAATGTACTTTTACCTGCACCAGGAGAACCAGAAATAAGAATACCGTTAGCAGTGCTTTTAAGTCTATCAATCAATTTTTCAGAAAGCTTATAACTTTCAAGAGAAACCTCAGCTACAGGACGAACAGCTGTAATCTCCATTCCTTCAGAAAAAGGAGGTTTAGCTATTGAAATCCTATATTCTCTTGATTGAACAACTGTAGCTCCCTCTTCATCAAGCTCAAGGTAAGTCTTAAAATCATGACGAGCTTTTTCAATTATGTCTTCAGCAAGCTTATTAAGATAATCATAAGAAATAAGTTTTGAATCAAGTTTTACAAGATTTATATTTCCAGGTTTTCCCTTTTTAGCCATAGGAGGAACATTTTCTTTAAGATGAACTGACATTGTATCATCATCAAAATATTTAGAAATTTTCAGTTCCTCATTTGATTTATCAACTTGTTCAACATAAATAACATTTATTCCTTGAGCTTTAGCTACCTCACTTTGAACTCTATCTGATGTGACTAAAATAGCTAATTCAGATTTTGCAACATCCCTTATAATTGCATCTATTTCACCAGTTTTAGAAAGAGAAATCTCATAATTATTAGGTCTTTTCCCAGTGAAACTAATAGCTATTTCACCATTATCAGCAAGATTTTGAAGTTTTTTTAACTCAGTTAATCCTTTTTTACCAATAAACTGACCCTTATTAGTTTGATATTCAAGTTCAGCTACAACAGCCTCAGGAACAATAATTTCAGGATAATTTAAATTATTTTTATCAATAATTTTACTAACTGCTCCTTCAATAACAGCACTAGTATCAGGAACAATCTTTTCAATATTCCCTTCGTCTTCTATTTCCAATTTTTCAAAATATTCCAATTAATAATCCCCTGTGTTTTTAATTTTAATTTATAAATGTATAAAATCTAAAAATGTATGAAATCTAAAAATGTATAAAATCTAAAAATACATAAATAAAATCTTTATTTATTCCCATATACATCTTCAGGATTAAATAATCTTTTAGAAATAATTTTTAAATCATCTTCATTTAGATCTTCTAAATCAGTTTTATTCTCATTTATTTTTTCAACATCAAACTCTCTAAAGAAGCATGAATAATACCCTTCATGACAAGCTGCACCAGTTTGCTCAACCTTTAACACAACAGCATCCATATCACAATCAGTGAAAATTTCTTTAACTTTTTGTGTATTTCCAGAACTTTCACCTTTTAACCATAGCTTATTTCTTGAAGTACTCCAATAATGAGCAACACCAGTTTTTAAAGTTTTTGTAAGTGCCTCTTTATTCATATAAGCTACCATTAAAACTTGAGAAGTTTCATAATCTTGAACAACAGCTATCACTAGTTTTTGTCCATTAACATCATGCTTAAAATTAATTTTAATAATTACAACCCCTATTTAATCAATATTCAATCAATATCTAATCAAATATATTATTATTTAAAAATTCTTTAATATTATCAATAGCTACTAATTCCTGATTTCCAGAAGCCATATCTTTTATAGTAACGCTATCTTTTTCTAAATCATTTTTTCCAACTAAAATAACATATTTAGCATTCAATTTATTAGCTGCATTAAGTAATTTCTTAAATTTCTTCCTTGAAAGGTCTATCTCAGTAGAAATACCGGAATTCCTAAGTTTTTGACCAATTTCAAAAGATTTTTCTCTTTGTTCATTAGATATAGGAACTACAAAAACATCAACGATAGATTCTTCTTCAAATTCATCTCCATTATCATTTTTATTGTTATTTTTATTCTTGATTTTATTCATATTTTTAGAATTATGTTCAATAGCATTCATTAACCTGTCAAAACCAAAAGCAAATCCAGTAGATTCAACTTGTTCTCCACCGAATAGCTCTACAAGATTATAACTACCTCCACCAGCTACTTGTTTTTGAGCTCCAAGTTCTGGAATGTAAATTTCAAAAACAATACCAGTATAATAATCTAAACCTCTAGCTATCCCAAGATTAAGCGTATAATTTGAAACATTGAAACTTTTTAATAAATTAATCAATTCTTTAAATTCATTAATAGAATCTTTTGTTTCTTCATAATCATTTAAAAGATCTTCAACATCAATTAAAACATCCTCATTTCCAACAAAATCAATAATTTTAATTAATATGTCTTTTAATATAGAATTTAAATTAGAATCTTCAACTAAATCTTTTTCTAATATTTCTTTTTCAAATAATTCTTTATCTCCTTTATCTATTAAAATCATGACCTGTTCTTGAATTTCATTATCAATTTTGAAATGTTTAAATAATCCTCTTACTATTCCAAGATGATTAATATGAATTTCAGCTGTATTAATTCCTAAATATTCAAGGGATTGTTCAGCCATTGCAATAGCTTCAGCTTCCCCTTCAGGAGACTTAGCACCTATTAATTCACATCCAAACTGCCAAAACTGGCGAAACCTACCTTTTTGAGGTCTTTCATACCTAAAACAACTTCCAAAATAATAAAGTTTTATTGGTTTAGCTGTTTTTTGAAGTTCATTAATGTATAATCTAGCTACTGGAGCTGTAATTTCAGGCCTAAGAGTTATTTCACGGTCAGATTTATCAGTGAAATTATAAAGTTGATCAACTATTTGTTCTCCAGATTTTGTGGTGAAGAGTTTTAAATCTTCAAATAAAGGAGTTTTTATTTCTTGATAAGCATAAGTTTCAAAGACTTTTCTTAATGTATTTTCACACTTTTTTCTTTCTCTCATTTCATCAAAAAGAAAGTCTCTTGTTCCACGAGGTCTTGTAAATTCCAATAATATTCCTCCAACTATAATGAAAAAGTAATTCTTAAATTTAAATTTTTAAAATTGAGTAAATTTTAATATTTAATACTAGTAAATGTTAATATTTAATACTAATAATATAACTAATTCTAATAATATAATTAATTCTAATAAAGTTAATTTTAATATTATAACTAGTTATAAATATTATATTTTAATAATTATTATTTTTTAGTAACTTAATTATTTATCTAAATATTAAATTATTTATTTATTAAAGTTTATATAATTATATGCTAAAAATCAAAGTTTATATTTAATGATTTACAAATATTTAACAGATTCCCTAAATATACAAAAAATAATTAAAAATTTTCAAACAAAAACAAAACAATAAAACAACACACAACACAAATAACAACAATAAACTAAAGTACAACATAATAACACTAAAACAAAACAATATAGAATTCTAATAATATTAAAATATTAAAAAATACAATGATGATAATAATAAGATAAAATAAAGTTCGGAGAGAGTGTTTAATTGATAAATGGAACCACAAAAGTTGTTGGAGTAATTGGAAATCCTGTTGGACATAGTTTTTCTCCAGCAATGTTTAATGCTGCATTTAAGTCTATGAATATGAACTATGTTTATGTTCCATTTAAAGTAGAAAAAGAAAATCTTAAATATGCTATTCGAGGAGCTAAAGCATTTGGTATTAAAGGAATTAATGTTACTATTCCTCATAAACAAAAAGTAATAAATGAACTTGATAAATTCAGTATAATGGCAAACTTAATTGGTGCAGTTAATACAATTGACTTTAAAAATGGAAAGTCAAAAGGTTATAATACTGATTGTGTTGGGGCTATTCGTGCTATTAAAGAAGTTTGTGACTTAAGAAATAAAAGTGTAGTGATAGTTGGAGCTGGAGGAGCTGCAAGAGCAATATCTTTCCAATTAGCTATTGAAGGAGTTAATAATATAAATATGATTAATAGAAGTCCTAAAAAAGCTAAATCACTTGCTTATGATATTAAAACTTTATTATCTGCAGATTTTACAGATAATTCAAAATTAGATGAAGTAACTATTGATTTTTCACATATTGATTTGAATTTTGAATATGGAAGCCTTGATGAACTTCCTAAAAGTATAGCTAATGCAGATATTTTAATCGATACAACCCCAGTAGGGATGCATCCAAATATAGATGATGAACCAATAGCTAAACATGAAGAAATGCATTCTGACCTTGTTGTAAATGATATTGTTTATAATCCTATTGAAACAAGTCTTTTAAAAGAAGCTAAAAAAGCAGGTGCAACATTAATCTATGGAACTAAAATGCTTTTATACCAGGGTGCAGAAAGCTTCAAAATATGGACTGGAAAAGAAGCTCCATTAGATGTTATGGAAAAAAGTATATTAGAATCTATAAAATAATCCTGTATAAATTTTACAATGAAAATACTAATAAAAATTATTTATTTTGTAAAATAATTAAACAATTCTATTAAGAAATTATTAAATAATGAATAAATATATAATAAATTTTAAATAAACTATAATTAATATATAAATATATTAAAAATAATTAAAATATCAAAATAAATTTTTTAAGGAAAAATAAAATGTCTTATAGAATCGCAGTAACAAGTGATGATGGAAAATATGTTAATCAACATTTTGGTCAAGCTACACATTTTTTACTTTTTGAAGTTGAAGATGATGGTAAATATGAATATCTAGGTTCAGTTAAAAATAACCCTACTTGTAGTAGTGATGAAAAAAATAAGTCAGAACAAGCTATTAGTCTTATAGATGATGTTAGTATTTTAATCACGCAAAATCTAGGGAAAAAACCCCTTGAAATATGTATGAAAAAAGGGATTAAGCCAGTAATATCCTACAAAGCTATTGATGATGCTTTAGATGAAGTAATAAATGATTATAAACTAAAATAACTATTTCAATAATATAATCTATTTTATATATTATTAGCATATTTAATTATTAGTCATTTGATGATTTTATGGATAAAGATAATATTAATAAAAAAGAAATTTTAAAACTACTTGGAATAATTGGTATAGACACTAGATATATTAGTTATACACCAAATATCATTTATATAAACGATCAAAGATTTGCTAAATTTTCTAAAAAGCGACAAGAAACTTTTAAAAAATATTATCCAGAAATAGAGATTATTAGTTCAGGTATTCTTAGAAAAATATGCATAAAATTCTCAGAAATCATAGCTAATGAAATATCACCTAAAAACAATGTTCTAATTTTAAAACCTAAAAATAAGGTGGATTATCTTTTAAAGATAGTTTTAGAACCTTATACACGGAAATATGGGATAAATATTATTGAATATGATATTGATGATATTGAGTCTTTTATTTCTAATTTAAACTCTGAAAAACCTTTTTCTCTAAATATTAATGAGTTAGAAAATACTCATGATTTAAAATTTATAAATAGAAAAAGAAATGAAGAAAAAAAGAAAAATATAAACTCTGATAATATAGTTATAATCGATTCTATTCTTACATCATTAACATTAGATGAAAAAGTTGAATCCATTTTATCAAGTTTTTTTAAAGGAAATGGAATTTCAATCTCTAATGGTAAAAATAATAGTAATACCCATAATAATATTAATAATAATACTTATAACAATATTAATAATAATGCTGATAATTGTAATACATTCAATAGTAATAAAAAAGGCAATAATAAACAAACCAAAGTTGTTTATCCATTTATAAATGTTCCAAATAATTGGATTGATACATTTTTAGACAGTTTAGATATTGAGTTAAATTCAAAACCTGAGATTTTAAATAAAAGTAAAGATGTATCCTACCCCGATAATGACAGCTCCATTAAAATTACTAAATCTTTCATGGAATTTATTGAAGAAATAATACCTCAATATAAATGGAACATCTTAAAATCGTCTAATTTCATAGAAGAAAAATTAAATGATATTAAGAATGATTAAAAAATAAATTGATTAAAAATGAATAAAAGATAAAAATAAGATAAAAAATAAAATAGATAAAAAATAAGATAAAAAAATTAAATTATATTATAATAACAACTAAAAAGTTAAATTATTATAATAATTTAAACTAAAAAGACAAATAATTAGTTATTCGCTTGTACTTGGAGTATAAACTCTAGTCCCAAATTCAGAATCAAGTAAAAACAAACCATTAGATGCTTCACTAGCAAATTTAACTTTACTCAAAGCATCACTTGCAGATTCTTCTTCTTCAACTTGTTCAGCTACAAACCATTGTAAAAAATTATTTGTTGAATGGTCTCTTTCTTCAATTGCTAAATCAACTAAATCATTAATCATGCCTGAAACTACTTTTTCATGAGATAAAACATGCTCAAACACATCAACAGGAGATTCCCAAGAAAATTGAGGTTTTTTTATCTCAGAAAGTGTAACTCTTGTTCCTCTTTGAACTAAGTAATCATAGAATTTCATTCCATGAGAAAGTTCTTCTTGAGCTTGAACTCTCATCCAGTTTGCAAAACCACTTAAATCTGTTTCTTCAAAATATGCAGCCATTGACAAGTATAAGTATCCAGAATACACTTCAGCATTAAGTTGTTTATTTAATGCTTCTTCCATTTTTGTACTTACCATAAAAACACCTCCTAAATTATTGTATTATAATTAAAAAAATTATAATGCTAGAGTATTAAATATAAAAGTATAAAAATTCATTAATAGAATTCATTAATTATTCTTGTTTAACAAATTCATCCTTTCCTACACCACACAATGGACAAACCCAATCATCAGGCAAATCTTCAAATGCAGTTCCAGGTTCTATTCCATTATCTGGGTCACCTTTAGCAGGGTCATAAACATATCCACACATATCACAAACATATTTATCCATATTATCACCTTAAAAGTTTATTTTCAGAATTTATATTATAAATTAGCTAAATTTTAGCTATTTATTAAATCAAACATACCTCAATCAATATTTCATCAATATACTAAAGACTTTTCAAATATACTAAACACGATTCAAATATACTAAACACCTTTCAAATATACTAAATATATCAATATGTAAATTACTAAACCAAAATAGACTATGAAATTAATTATAATGGTTTAAACATTCTTTTTGGAGCACCACAAGAAGGACATTTAAACTTATCAGGTACATTTTCCCATTCAGTTCCTGGTTCTACCTTAGCTCTTGGTTCTCCTTTTTCTGGATCATAAATATATCCACAAACTTTACATTTCATTCTTCCACTCATAAGATACATCCCCTTAACTAAACATTAACTTAGATAATGTTTAAATTATGTATTTCAACAATATAAAATTATATCAATATAATTATGTCAATTATAATATTGTATATTCTAATATTTATTATTATTGAAAAAAATTTTATTATAACTTATATAATACAATTTAATAATTGTTTATTAATGATTATTTAATAACAATAATTCAATAATAATAATAATAATAATAATAATAGCTTAATGATAATTATTAATAATAATAGCTTAATACTATTTAACTAAGACAATTGGAATATCAAATGTTTCAATGACTCTACTAGCTATACTTCCGATCATTAAATCCTCAGATTTATTTTTTCCAGAAGAATTAATAACAATAGAGTCAACCTGAGTTCTTTCAGCTATTATCTTCATATCTCGAAGAGGATCAGCAGTGATTAAATGTTCTATAACCATAACTCCCTCTTTTTTACCTTTTTCACTAATACCCTTTAAAATTTCATTTCCTTCGTTTTCTAAAGTATCATAAGAAAAGCTAGTATTTTCATCAAGAACAAAAACAGCTGTAATTTTTGAATTAAACTTTTTAGCTATTTCAATAGCTGCATCAACTGCTTTATCTGAATACTCAGAACCATCTGAAGGAACCATTATATTTCCAAACATCAAAACCACCAAAAATACATTATAATATTAAAAATACAATATAAAATACAATACAATACCAATAACATTATAAATACACTATAATATCAATAAGATTATAAATACAATACCAATAACATTATAAATACAATATAATATCAAAAATATAATATAACCATTAACTCAAATAATCTGCCTTACAAAAATCAACAAAATCATCAACTAACTTAATAGGGTTACCATCATCAATGATTTTTCCATTATCCATGAAAATAGCTCTTTTACTAAGCTCTTTTATAAAATCGATATTGTGTGAAACCATTATTATAGTTGTTTTAAACTCTTTATTAATCTTTTTAATAGAATTTGCAACAATTCTAAGTGTTATTGGATCTAAATCACCAAATGGTTCATCAAGTAACAAAGTTTCAGGTTTTGAAGATAAAGCTAAAGCTAACATAGCACGAACCTTCTGACCACCAGAAAGCTCATAAGACTTTCTATTTAGTATTTCAAGAGGAAGATCTAATGCATCAAATATTGGCTTAATTTCTTCTTTAACAGCTTTTTCAGGGAATTTAGGGAACAAATCATCTAAAATATCAGGAAGAAGACCAATCTGTTCAAGACGTGATTTAGCTTCATTTTCAGGTAAATCAGTGAGCTGATACAATGCATCTAAAAGTTCATCACCTAATTCTAATTCTTTAGCTTTTTTTCTTGCCTCATCCACTACAAACTCATTTTTAAAACCTAATTTTGTAGCTAACTGATCCTTAATAGTTGAATGGTGCTGAAGTGCAAATTCTTGATACATAAAACCGATTTTTCTTCTAACTTTCATTCTATTGATTCCAGGATCATCAAGATCTACCCAAACTCCTTCATCAATATCTTCATCATTTTTATCTGTATATTTATTATCAACATCATTTTTATCTTCAGAATTATTGTCTTTATAGTTATTGTCTTTAGAATTATTGTCTTTATAGTTATCATTCGAATCTTCACTACCTAACCTATAAAGAACTTCTCCTTTTTCAGGAAAATCTAATCCAGCAAGCATTCTAAGAAGAATAGTCTTACCAGCACCACTAGGGCCAAGAATAGTTAAAATATCACGTTTTTTAATTTCTAAATTAATATCCTCAATATCAAGAACATTTCCACCTTTTAAGAGGAAAAATCTCTTTTCAAGATTATTAACTTTAATAATTGTTTCATCATCAACTGTTGGATCAATAGCTATTTCTGTATCAAGTTCATCTAAAAAATCATCAGTAACATCTTTAGGACATCCCTCTTCTTTTATTTTACCATCTTCAAGTAAAATAACCCTGTTTGCTAAATATCTATGGACTTCGGGCAAGTGTGATACTAAAACTACAGTTACTCCTAACTCTTTATTAATTCTTTTTATTGAATCAAGTATAGCTTGCTTTGTTCTTGGACAAGCCATAGTAGCAGGTTCATCAAGAAGTAAAACTTTTGGTTTTTTAGCTAGTTGTCTTGCCATAACAAGACGTTGTTTTTCACCACCACTTAATACTGGTGCAAAATGATCTGCCTTTTCTTCAAGACCAACAACCTTTAAAATTTCTCTAGCTTCATCACCAAACTGATCATAAGCAAATTCAAAATCAGTGGACCCCTCATCACCATATTTAGCACCATATAATTTTCTTATGACATTATTAATAGTTGTTTCTGGCCATAAACCAAAAGATCTTTGAAGATGAATTGCTGTATCCTTTCTAAGTTTATTATAATAATATTGACTTGAATCAAAAGAAACTTCTATGTCATCAAGTGTTATCTTCCCACTATCAAACTTTTCAACACCTCTAAGTATTCTAAGAAGACTAGTTTTTCCAGAACCACTCATTCCAATTATACCTAATATTTCACCATCTTCAACCTCAAGATTGATATTTTTTAGTGCAGATACTTCTTCACCATTGTCTAATTTGTAAGATTTACTAATATTTTCCAATTTAATCATAAATACCACTAATTTTTTTAATAAAACCAATAATTTCTTCTAATATGATGAGTTATAACCTTTTAAAGAATAATTAACATGAAATTAAATAAAATAATTCTAAAAATTTTATTATAAACTTTTAAATTTTAATAAACTTTATTATAAAACTCTATTATAATTTTTATTATAATAATTATATTATAATAATTATAATAATGTTTATTATAATAATAAAATGTATTAAAACCTGATCTTATAAATTTTGTTCTTTAGTTTTTTGTTTTTAAATATAGGTTAAAAAATTATAGCTAAATTTAATAATATGAAAATTATATATTATAATAATGAAAGAAAAAAGAGGATTATTAATTGGTAGGATGCAACCAGTTCATAATGGACATATTCAAGTGATTAAAAAAACACTTGAGGAAGTTGATGAAATCATTATTGGAATTGGAAGTGCTCAGCTAAGTCATACAATAGTTGATCCATTTACAGCTGGTGAAAGGGTAATGATGCTTACAAAAGCATTAGCTGAAAACAGTATCAACTCTGCAAGATATTATATTATACCTATCCAAGATATTCAAATGAATGCTGTGTGGGTTTCCCATATAAAAATGTTAACTCCACCTTTTGGAAATGTTTTTAGTGGAAATCCATTAGTACAGCAATTGTTTGAAGAAGAAGGTTATGATGTAGCTAGGCCTCCTCTTTTTAAAAGGGAAAAACTTTCTGGAACAGAAGTAAGAAGAAGAATGCTTGAAGATGAAAATTGGAAAAAGCTAGTTCCAACTTCAACAGCTAAGATCATTGAAGAAATAAATGGAATTGAAAGATTAAAACATTTAGCTAAAAAAGAAGTTAGTGAAATAGTTAAATAATATTAACTTAGTTTATTAATTAATATTAAGGATTATTGATTAATATTATGACTTGTTGATCAATATATGACCTATTTATTAATATTATGACTTGTTGATCAATATTATACATATAAATAAAATTAGTATATAAAATAATAATAAAAAATTTATATAACTATAGTTATATTTATATGTATAATTAAAATAATACTATAATATAATTATTATAATACTAAAACTATTATTGTTATGAATACTACAATTTAATTATTATAATACTATAATTAATATTGTTATGAATACTATAATTAATTATTATAAAAATTTATTGTAATAAAGTTTTATTGTAATAAAATGTTAGTATAATAAGGAGAGAAGATAAAATGGTTATTAAAATAGTTGAAAAGGATGATGAATATTATCAAATACAAGATTTAATTGATTCATTAAAGAAAAATAAGAGAATAGATGAATCAGGAGCTATATTTACATTTGAAGGCTTTGTTCGTGGAATAGAAAAAAGTGTTGAAGGTGAAAAAATAGTTGATAAAATGATATTAACCACACCTAATAAAGAAAAAGCTCAAAACGATCTTGAAAAAATTGCCGAAAGTGTTAAAATCAAATATGGTGTTTACGGAGTAGCTATCGTACATTTTATAGGAGAATTCTACACAGGAGACCCTTTATTTTTAACAGCTGTTTTAGGACCTCACAGAAATGAAACTCTTGATGCTTTAAAAGAAGTTATAGAAAGAACTAAATTTGATGTTGATTTTAAAAAAGAAGAGATATCCAGTACTGGAACTAAGATTATTATGGCTGGAGGATAATAAAAATTAAATAATAAAAACTAAATACTTGAAAATTAAATATTTGAAAACTAAATACTTGAAAAAGTAATTTAAAAAATTATTTAAAAAGTAATTCAAAAAACATTTAAAAAATAAGTAAAACATGTATAAAAACTAAATAAAAAAAAAAATACTCAAAAAGTGAAAAAACTAAATAAAAAACATAAAAAAAGAAAAGAATGTTAGAAATATTATTCTTTTTCTTATTCTTTTCCAACAATTATTTCTGTAGATTTTATAATAGCTGAAACTTTATCTCCTTTTTTAAGACCTAAACCTTCAGCAGATTCTTTGGTTATTAATGCTGTTAGAACTCCAGGATCCTCAACTTTAATTTTAATACTTGCCATTACAGCACCTAAATTAACAGCTTCAATTTCTCCATCTAATTTATTTCTTGCACTAATTTTCATAATATTCCTCCTAAAAGCATAATTAAAAATACAAAATAATATATGTTTTATAATTTATAATTATGCACTTAATTTTATAATACTTAATTCTATAGTTATATACTTAATTATATTAATGATATTATATAAATCTTGTTATTTAACTTCTATTTTGTAAAATAAAAGTTTTATTATCGACCACGAAAAATAGTTCATATCGAACTTTATATTTGATTTATCATTAATAATAATAATAATAATAATAGGAGTAGTGCTTAAAAAATATAGAGATAATACTAAAAAATATAGAGATGATACTAAAAAATATAGAAATAGTATTTAAAAAAATAAAATATATAAATTAAAAAGTATATAATTTCAGATATGAACAAAATAGAATTTACACCTATTGGAACAGTACACTCACCTTTTGATGAACTTGAAGGAATGCCAATTCAACCGATTGGTGCTCAAGGAATAAAAGGAGAAATTCACTTAAGAGATGACTTAATACCAGGATTAAAAGATTTAGATGGTTTTTCACATTTAACATTAGTTTACTATCTACACAAAGTTAAAGGATATTCATTAGAAGTAAAGCCATTTTTAGATAATGACCATCATGGTGTTTTTGCAACAAGATCACCAAGAAGATTAAATCCAATTGGAATATCCGTAGTGAAATTAGATTCAGTTAATGAAAATGTTATAGAAATATCTAATGTAGATATTTTAAATGGAACACCTCTTTTAGATATTAAACCTTATGTTCCACAACTGTATCAAGATACCTGTAAAGATTTGAAAATTGGATGGTTTGAAGATAAACATGAAAATGCTGAAAAAACAAGATCAGATGATCGTTTTATTGATTAATACAAATTATTAATAAAAAAATAATATTTTAAAAATAATTTTATAATATAAAATAATATTTTAGAATAGATATATACAAAATAAATATACACTATTAAATATAATTTTATTAAAAATATACAGATTCTATTAAAAGAATCTATTAAATGATATTTTAAAATAATATTCTTTATATTAAATGTTTAAGAGATATTCTATGAAAAGCCAATCTAATAAATCTATTATTATATTATGTGGAGGTATGAGTAAACGTATGGGTCAAGATAAAGGATCCCTGCAAATACAAGAAACACCTATGATAATTCATGTACTTGAAGCTATAACTCCCCAAATTAATGAAGTAATAATTGTTTTAAATGATAGAGATAGAATAGCTAAATATAAGTCAATCATTGATAGCTATCTTAAAAAACTTGATAAAAAGTTTAATTTTAAATTAATTTTCGTAGAAGATGAAATAAAAAATAAAGGACCAATTTCAGGTATAATGACTGGCCTTAAGAATATTTCTAGTGAATATGGACTTATTTTACCCTGTGATTCCCCATTTATAAGTAATGAATATATTAATAATATGTTTAAGATTCTAAATGAAATTAAATCCATTTATACCGATGTTGATGGGATAGTTCCATTTCATTTCAAAAAAAAGCTTGAAAATAAAGAAAAAAATGGAAAAAATAAAGAAAATGATAATGAAAATGATAATGAAAAAAATAACGAAAATGAAATTGATCTTCCTAAATCAGGTTTTTATAAAGAAGGAGTCATGAAAAACTTTATAATAGAAAATACAGAACCACTACATAGTATCTATAAAAAAAACACATATAAAACCATAGAATTATTATTAGAACAAAATGAAATGAAAGTAAAATCCCTCATAAAATCAATGAACTCTTATTTTATTTTGATTGATGAAGATAAAGTCATATCTACCAATGAAAAACTTAATTATAATATATCTGGTTCTAATTTTAAAAATATCAATTATAAAAAAGATATAGATGAAATAAACTGATATAAAATATGATATAAAATAAAAAATTCCTAAAATAAACTAGTATAATAAAAAATAATAATAATTTTGAAAAACACTCTCAAAGTGTGTATTTATAGTAATAAATAACTACCTAATAATATATAATTATAATATTCAGTATATTTATAGTAAATTAACACTGAAATAATTCTATATTATTATTAAATAGATTTAATTAGCTATTTTTGCATTGTTGGTTTAATTAAAAAAAATTCTGGAAATATACTTATTTTAAATTGAATCAATCGATTTCAATTGAACGAGGACTTCTGCCCATCTCTAAAATAAATTTATTGACACGCTCAATCATATTACAATAATCTTCACGATTAATCCTAATATTACTTACTTGAGCATACTCTGGCATTTCACCAGTAGTATTTTTTATATCCATAATCTCTTCTACCATTCCTCTATATTCTTCTAGCGTTAAATGTGTCATAGATACCCACCATGATATAAAAAAATATACATGGGTTTTATTATGATTATAAATACCTTTTTTCTAGTATATAAAGTATTCTATTATTAGCTAGACAAAATTATGAAAAAACATTAAAAATTAAAAAATTAAAAGGTAAATAAAAAAGGAGAAATAAATTATAACTCTCCTTAAATAAAATAATATAAGACTTAGAAAAAATAGTTATAAATAAATTAAGATTCATTTACATATATACTTGCATTATCATCAAAAGGATTTGTACGAACAGCAATAGAGAACATATAAGGATAATGCAGTTTTAAATAGTATAAATAATTAACCCATTCATAAATTAAACTAGAATAAACTCTATTAATATCATTAGCAAGATGTTCATAATCACTTTCTATAAGATCTCTATTAAAATCTCTTCTTTCAAGCTCTTCATCTAAGTGGAAAATAGCTAAAAGAAGATTTGAAAAAGTATCTTTTTCAAGTAAATTTGGATTTTCTAATAATCTTATTAAAAACCCTCTATTTTCAACAAGTAATTGTTTTAAATCTATGAGAAATTCTTTACGTTGGTCAATACCTAAATCAAGATTAATTTCTAAATCTGTTTTTTTTAAATCCTTTAAAAAATTGCTAAATTCTTTATCAGACCAAATATTAAGATTTTTTAATAACTTGTTAATTTTTTCATTTTTATTAGAAATATTAATAAATTTAGATAAAAATTCAGTTCCAAATTCTGAAAAGAAGACACTCATAATCATATCAAGCTTTTCTAGTATATTTTCTTTCTCTTTTTTATTAATTATTCCTTCAACAACAAGAACAACTACAAGAACATCTAAAGGCATAAAAGCAAAATCAATTACCAAGTAAAATATAACCTTCTCATGTTCATTTAAAGCAAAGAAAGCAAAAGAATACATAGCTACAGATGTTAAAAGCAAAATTATTCCTAATTTAATTTTCCAGTTGATTTTCAATGTGATCCTCCTTCAATACTCATATATTAACTAAAATTATCATTTAATCTTTGAAGAAATAATAGCTATAGGATTTTCAGCTAACATCATCGTTCCAAGACCAATAGAATTACCTCTTGAAATAGTAACCTCAACAACTTTAGGTTCTAAGCCTAAACTCTTTAGTTTTTTAATAGCAACATACTTTGTTTCAATTAAAATCCCTGTTACTATTATTCTACCATTTTTATTCAACTTTGAAAAAACTAATTCTAAAATTTCATCAAGGTCCCCACCACTTCCACCAATAATAACTATATCAAAGTTTTCTATTGATTTAAGAGCAGAAATAGCATCATTTTCTATTAAATCTACATTTTCAAAAACACCATGCTTTTTAATATTTTTAGAAGTTAATTCAATAGCATTTGGATTTTTATCAATGGATATTACTTTTTTAGCTACTTTTGCAAAGTCTGTTGTTATTCCACCAGTTCCACAACCAATATCAACAACTATGTCCTCATTTGAAACTTCACTTTTACATAATAGTAAACATCTAATTTCTTCCTTTGTAGGTCCTGGAACCTCTTTAAAACTTATAAATTCATGATCTTGAATCATAAAATTCTCCTCTTAATGATAAATATACTATTTATTTAATTGGAAATTATTCCCATCTTTTAAATAAGTCATTTTCAATATTTAATGAATCCAATATTTTACCAACTACAAAGTTGATTATATCATCTATATTTTCAGGATTATGATAAAATCCAGGCATTGCTGGTAAAATTATTCCACCTTCTCTACTTATTTCAAGCATATTTTCAAGATGAATAGATCTAAGAGGGGTTTCACGAGGAACAAGGATAATTTTTCTCCTTTCTTTTAGTGCAACATCAGCCACTCTTGTTATTGCATTGTTGCCATATCCATTAGCTATAGCAGATAAAGTTTTCATAGAACATGGAACAATTACAAGAGAATCAAATTTAAAAGAACCACTATTTATAGAGGAAGTTAAATCATTTGGTTCATAGAAGTGATTAGCTAATTCTTTTATATCATCTAATTTTATTCCTAATTCATAATCAAAAATTATTTCTGCTGGTTTACTTACCACAACACCAGTTTCCATATCCAATTTTTTAAGTGCTTTAAGTAGCTTTAAGCTATAAACAACACCACTTGCACCAGTAATAGCTATAATTATCATTTTAACCCCTATTAAATTATTTATTATTAAGAATTATTTATTATTAAATATGAACTTTAAATATTAAAAGATATTTATATTATTTATACTATTTATAATAATTATATAACTAAATAATAATAATTAATTAAATAATTAATTAAATAAAATATCTTTAAAAATAATGAAATAAATTATCTTAAACCTAATAATATTAATAATATTATACTATTAATAGTATTCATAATATTCCAATAGTATAATTTAAACAATGAAAAGTTTAAATAATGAAAAGTTTAAACAATAAGTGATTTAATAAGCAATAATAATAGTAAATAATATTTTAAGTAATAATTCTAATAATTGTAAGTTAATAACAAAATAAATGTTTAATCAAATAATTTAGATTGTTCAAAATGAACTTTATCAAATTTATTCTCTGCTCTTTTTGGAAGATTTAAATAATTATCCAATTTAAAATTTTTAAATTTATCCTTATCTTCTTTTGGAACATATAAACAAATATCAGGATAATTGAACCTTGCACTTTGAAGTGCTTTAACAATACTTGAAATCTCATTAAGATGGAAAAGCTCATCACCAAGAGCGACTTGAGTTTTCATCTCATCAAATCTAGGATATTCTGGAATATTTAAAATAACATAATCCCTATCAATGCCCATATCCTCACTAATCTCTTCCTCACACTTATCAAGAGCTATTTTTTTTATATCGAAAATTTCAGGAGGATTTTCAAACTCATTTAACCGAGTCGAACATACACTCTTAAGTAAATTTCTATTATCTAACCTTGTTACAATATCTTTAATAAAAGCATTATCCTTAGATTCCTTTTCATCAACATTTCTACATATACAAAGCATATCAGCATCATCATATTTGTATATATCATCACTACAAATAATATTTGCCTTAAAAACCTTTTTAAGACACCTCCTAAACATAGCATTAACAATACGAGTAGTATGGTGTTGATAAACACTAGGATACATTTGATATCTAGCTACAAGAGCTTCTTCAGCAGCTTGCACACCTTTAATATCCAAAATAAGATATTGATTAAGTTTTAAGTTAGCTATAATCCTATCAACATCTATTACTCCATACGCCACACCAGTATAATGAGAATCACGAATTAAATAATCCATACGATCTACATCAAGCTCTCCAGAAATAATAGGTCCAAGAGAACCCTTACCATTAATAATATCAATAACTTCCCTTGAATCAAATTCTTTAGTTATTATATCGTTTAATGAAGTTTCTTTAATAACTTTAGCTGTTAAAACTTCATGTTTAACATCTAAAACTGCTTCTGAAACATGTGAAAATGGTCCATGACCAATGTCATGAAGTAATGCAGCAATTCTAACTAGATTTTTATCATAGTCAGATAATTCAAGATGATCTGCTAATTTAGATCCTAAAAACATAGTCCCTGTTGAATGTTCAAACCTAGAGTGATTTGCACCAGGATATATTAAAGATATAAATCCAAGTTGTTTTATTCTTCTTAATCTTTGAATTTGAGGAGAATCCATTATTTCAACTTCAAATTCATTTAATGGAAGATTTCCATGAACACTATCTCTCAGAAATTTAGTTGGATTAGACATTATAACACTTCTTAAATCTTCTCAATAAGTTTTAATAAATTTTAATAAGTTTTTAAAATAAATCAAAATATAATATTAAATCAATATATTAAATCAATACATACTTAACTCAATATATTAAATCAATGAACTTCAATAAATGATTAACTCAATCTATTAGTTTTATTAATAATATTTATGAAAATAAAATGTAATAAGTTTTTCTATGAAGTTAAGAAAAATATATAAAAAAATTCCATAAAAATAATAAAAAATAATAAAAAACAAGCATTCACTACTATAAAAAAATATAAAAAAAGACTACAACTTTTCAAGTTTAGCTATAGAAAGACCAGTAGTTTTAGCTATCTCTTCAATAGACATACCTGCTTCAATCAATTTTTTAGCTATATTTAACTCACCTTGCTCAATACCTTTTTTCTTTCCTTTTTTTACACCTTTATCTTCAGCATAAGCCATTTCACTTTCATACTTTAACTCGCGTTGACTTTCAATATTCATTTTATGCAAAAATTTTTCATCTTTTAACAATTCTTTTACTTTTTCATGAGCTAATTTAATTGCTTCATCTTTGCTCATAACCATTTCAATCATCTCAATTGTACTATTTTTATCCAAAAATACTAAACATCTATGTAAAGGATTATCAAAATCAATCTTTTTTATCTTTCTAAAAGGAACAAGACTAATATTAATTATTTTTATACATTGGCTATATTCACATTTAATGTCTGTTTTATCAATTATATTAAATTTTCGGGTGATTTTCACATTTTCACAAAATTTAAACCCTAATATATTAATCTGGATATGTTCCTTTAAAAACCTAAATTTTCCTTCATTAGCTGAATTAGAAAATTCTCTAGATATATAAAGTTGATTTCTCCTTTTAAAAAATTTTTCATTCTGCCTTTGAACTTCGATGTTAATTATTCTACCATCTAATGCAACAGAGCGAAGATCAAGAATACAAGACTTTTTACCCATAATATTAGCTGGTAAAGATTTATTATCAACAATTTCCAACTCAGAAACTAAATTTTCATCATTTTCAACTAAAATAGCATTGATTAAACTAGTCAATTGCCTTTCACATCCAGAACTTGCCATATAACCCCTAAAAAGAAAATCATACAAAGGATCATAATTCCTAATTTCATTATTAAAACTCAAAAATAAATCTCTCCATAAAAATTATTTTAAAACTATAATTAAATAATTATTTAACCAAAACAAATATAAAACCTTTACTAACACCAAAAAAGAAAATTTATCCTAAATAGCTAAATTATAATGAAATAAACAAATTGTAACTAAAATCCGAAAATAAAATCCCAAAAAAAACTAATAAAAAATAAATAATAAAAAAATAATTAAATACAAGCAACAATGATGGAAAAAATTACTAATTAAAAATTAATTATTCATAAAAAAAGATTAAATTTAAATAAAATAAATTAACAAGAAAAAAAGATTAAATAAAAAACAAAAATTAACACTAAAAATAAAACAAGAATTAATACTAAAAATAATAAAATAAAAAAAAATAAAATAAACCCTAAAAATCAATCCAAAGTAGGATAATTAGGACTTTCATTAGTAATCAAAAGATCATGAGGGTGACTTTCTTTTATACCACTAGAAGTAATTCTAACAAATTTAGCTACTTCCTGCATTGATTTAATATCTTTAGCACCACAGTAACCCATAGATGCTTTAAGTCCACCAACAAGTTGGAATATCACTTCATTAATAGTTCCTTTATAAGGTACAGCACCTTCAACTCCTTCTGGAACAAGTTTTGAATGCTTCATTGGACCTTTAATTTCTTGGAAATATCTATCAGCTCCACCACCAAAACCACCAGTCATAGCTCCCATTGAACCCATACCACGATATTGTTTGTATTTTCTTCCATTCATGACAACAACATCACCCGGAGATTCATAAGTACCTGCAAGTAAATTCCCAAGCATTACTAAATCAGCACCAGCACCTAAAGCTTTAGCTATATCTCCAGAATAACGAAGACCACCATCAGCAATTACAGGAACACCATATTCACTAGCTACATCAGCAACAGATGAAATAGCTGATAATTGAGGAACACCAACACCAGCAATGATTCTTGTTGTACACATTGAACCAGGACCAATTCCAACCTTCAAACCATCAATACCCTGAGCTATTAAGTCTTCTGCAGCTTCACTAGTTGCAATATTACCCATAATAAGATCAGCGTTAATATTTTCTTTCATTGTCTTTGCAAATTTAACAACATTCATATTATGAGCATGAGCACAATCAACAGCAATAATATCAGCACCAGCTTCATCAAGTGCCATAGCTCTTTCTAAATCAAATGGTCCAGCAGCAGCAGCCACTAAAAAGTTTCCATTTTTATCACGAGCAGCATTAGGATATTTTTTATGATTTAAAATATCACGAATAGTAACAATCCCAGCTAATTTACCATCACGAATAACAGGAAGCCTTTCAACCTTATTTTCATAAGCAAGTTCAAGAGCTTCAGATGGAGTAATAGGTTCTTCAATTGTTACAACATCAGAAGTCATTATATCTTCAACTTTTTTATCAGAATTATTATTTAAAAAAGGTTTAATATCCCTTTTACTAATAATACCAATTAGTTTTTCATCTTCAATAACAGGAAGCCCACTAACCTCTTCCTCTTCCATGATAGTTTTAACTGTTGAAATAGATGAGTTTGGAGTAATAGTAACAACATCTTTAATTGTTAAATCTCCAGACATTTTTACTTTTTTAACCTCTTTAACTTGTTGTTCTAAGGTCATATTACGATGTATGACACCAAGACCTCCTTCTTGAGCTAAAGCAATAGCCATGTCTGACTCTGTTACAGTATCCATAGCTGAACTAATAATCGGAATATTTAATTCAAAATTCCTAGATACTTTAGCTTTAGTATCAACATCTTTTGCTTCTGTATATGATGCATTTGGAACAAGTAAAAAGTCATCATATGTAAACCCAAGTTCAGCTTCTTTTAATTTTTTTGAATACACTTCCCTCACACCTATTTATTATAAATAATAATCAATTTTAATTTTAATATTTAATTTTTTAATGAAAAATTGTTAATTTCTTTATGACTAATCAAAAGAATTAACTAATTCTTTCAATTCAGCTACAGCAGTTCGACTGATTTTACCATTATTTCTATCTCCACCAGTACAAGCAGCACCTCTAACACCAACAACATCACAACCAATATCATAAAGTGGTTTTAATTGTTCTTTTTTAACAGAACCTGCAAGAGCTGATTTTAAGCCATAGCTATGAGTTTCCTCAACAAATTTTTTTAAATCATCGATATTTAAATAATCAAACAAAGTTTTGCCATCTTTAACTGCCGTATCCAACATAGCTAAATCACTTCCAGACTCTTTAGCTACTTTTGGAATATCCCATGGTGAAACTGCTCCAACTCTATGAGCATCGCCGTAACCAGATGCAACAACTGTAGCATTAGGATTATTACTCTTAACAGTTTTAACAACATTAGTCATAACTTCTAAAGCCTCATCATAATTAGATGTACCATACAATCCTACTTTAATATAATCTGCACCAGATGTTAAAGCACCCATCGCTGCAAGAGACACCGTTCCAGGTTTATAGGGAACATCTCCAAGAGTTGCACTTACTAACATATCATCGGGAGTCATTTTTCTAATTTCACTAATCACCCACGGGAAATTAGCTCCGAGAGATCCTTCTTTAGGATTTTTAACATCGACTATATCTGCACCGCCTTCAATAGACTCTAGTGCTTCTTCATTGTTTATAGGGCTTATTAATAGAAGCAATACATTTCCTCCATAAATTTACTTTCTAACTTAAAATAGCTAAATTAAAATGAATATATTTAAAAAATATCAATTTACATTATTTATTAAATCTATAATATAAAAACTTTTAGATTAAATAAATTAATAACATAATTTTATAAAAAAATAAGTTATTTTATGAAAATAAGTTATTTTATAAAAATGAGCTATTTTATAGAAATGAGCTATTTTATAGAAATAAGTTATACTATAGAAATAATTTATAAAAATAATATAAAAATCCCTAAATAATATATAAAAATTCCTATATAAAAATTCCTATTTAATAAATAACTAAACTTAATTAATTAAACTTAAAAAACATTTTAAGATATATACATTCTATTATTAATAAATTAACATTAATTAATACATAACTAAAAATCTTAGATATTAATCAAATGTTAAAAGACAAAAATTGGATATCATTTAAAGAATACCATAAAAAGTTGTCCTCATTAGTTTTAATTTCAATAAATCCGGTCTTTGTATTAATATTAATATAATTTATAGGACTATCAACCGTTAAAAGTTCAAATTTATCAGATGTTAAAGTCTGTCCTACTTTAAATGTCAAAGAGTCCTTTGAATTTTTTGTTTGGATTATTAAAGTATTAACTTTCATTTTAAATCTTCCTTTAGCATATCCTCAGTATAATATTTATCTATACTAATATTTATCTATATTATATAATAAGCTATTATAAAATACATTCTATAATTACATTATAATAAGCTATTATAAAATACATTCTATAATTACATTATAATAAGCTATTATAAAATACATTATGATTACATTTAATAAGCTAATAACTATATTACAATTATTAATATAATATTATATTATAAGCTTATATAATTTATAAGAAAATTATCAATAATTCTTAAAGAAATTTGTATATTAAATAAATTTTTATATTAAATAAATTTGTATAATAATTATTTTAATAAATTATATATTTAATGATTTTGAATATTTAATTGTTTTCAAATTGTTGCAAAATATACTATTAAAACTTAATTTTTCAAGTAAAATTGCAATCTTTAACTAACATTATAATTTTTAATAATATTACAATTTTTTATTTAATCTATATTTAATTATTGTATTTAATTATTATTCTATTTATTTTTTATTTAGTAATACTTTTTTATTTTTTAATTATATTTTTAACTATAATCTATTAATAACGAATTTATATATTAATAAAGAATTTATACAAGTCTGATTAAGTTATTAGAATAAATTAATAAGGAGAACCTTTATTCTTAATATTATCCTTGAATTTCCCATGTTTTTCAGGATATAAACCCTTTTTAAGAGTTTCAGCACGAATATTCTCAATAATATCAGATGTAGAAATAGTCACAGGACAGTTAATTTTACAAAGACCACATAATGTACATTTATAAAGTCCAGAAGAAATACTAGTTTCAGTATCCTGAATAAACTTACTCATAGCTACTCCACGACCACCTAGATAATTATTAAAACCAAATTCATTACCTATAGCATTATAAACAGGACAAGTAACAATACAACTACCACAACCAATACAATAAAGACATTCAGTAATTGATTCAATAGCTTCTAAACGTCCATTGTCTAAAATAATGACAAAGACTTTTTCTGCACCATACATATTTTTAAGTAGCTTTTTCTCAATATCAGCAGTTTTTGAAGGCCCTGAAACAATATTAATATAAGAAGTTACCTTGCTTCCAGTAGCATATATAGTTTCAAGTTTAGCTATTGAAATAGCATCTTCAATAGTCCTAACAAGTTTTTCTATACCTGCCACAATAATATGAGTCTTCATGAGAGAAACAAGAGATATATTACCTTCATTATGAACAAAAACTAAAGATCCATCTTCACAAGCTACTGCATTAGCTCCACTTAATCCAATATCAGCCTCAGAGACTTTATTTAAAATATCCTCTTTTACAACTTCCATAATAGCTTTAGGATCACAAGCAACATCTATATTCAACCCTTTACTTACAATTTTTGAAATTTCTTCAACATTTAAATGGGATGCGGGGCCTGTTGGATGTGTAGGTTTATTATCTTTTCCTTTTAATTGTAATATCCTATCTCCCAAGTCTGTTTCAATAACATTTATACCTTTTGATTGAAGAAATTTAGAAGCTGCAATTTCTCCAAGAGTATTAGATTTAGACTTAGCTACAACAATTGAATTTTTATCATTAAAGCTATTATCATCATTAAAATCATTATCATTAAAGTTATTATTATCATTAAAACTATAATTTGATGTATCATCTTTCAAATCTTCATTAATTTCACTTTTAATAACATCACAAATAATATTTCTGGCCTCTTCAGCATTATCTGCAAAAGCATAATCAATATCATTTTTTTTGAAAGATTCTTTAAGAGTTTCAATTAACTTCTCATTGTTATCAATAGAATCTTTTCTAATATCAATGACTTTTTCTTGAAGATTTTTAACTTGAGGATCGTTTAAAATACTTTTACGTTTATTATAAACAGTTTTAAATGAATTTCTCATTGATTCTAATTCATTTTCATTCATTTAAAGATCCTCCACTTTTTCATCAATTAGTTCTTTTTTATCTTTCTCTTTTTTATCTTTTTCTTCCTTATCTTTTTTTTGATTATCTTTCTCTTTCTTATCTTTTTCTTGTTTATTTTTATTTTTTTTATCTTTTTCTTCTTTTTTATCCATTTTTTGTTTATTTTTCTCTTCTTCTTTAGTTTTTTCGTGTTTGTCATTTAAAAATTTATCAATATTACCTTCAATACAAGCTAAAATAAATTCTGAAAGATCTAAAACTTCCATAGAAGAATTTTCATTTAAATTTAATTTACAAAAAGGACAAGAAGTTATTAAAATTTCAGCTCCAGTATCTTCTGCTTCTTCACCTCTTCTAGAAGCTATTAAATTTGCAATTTCTGGAAAAGCAGATTTGACCCCTCCACCAGAACCACAACATAAAGAGTTTTCACGAATATTTTCCATCTCAATAAGATTTGAAAAACTCTTTATAACCTCTCGCGGAGCATCAAATTCACCACTATGCCTACCTAAATGACAGGGATCATGATATGTAACTGAAATATCTTCATCTATCAAAGAATCAAAATCAAAATCAAAATTATTATTATTATTATTATTACCATTAATATTACTATTATTATAATTATTAGATATTATTTCATTAAGTAACTGTGAGATATGAATAACATCTAAATCAGCCCCAATATAGTCCATATAATCTTGTTTTAATGTTTTATAGCAACCAGCACAAGAAACAACAATTTTTTCATCTTTTAGTTTAGGTAAATTCTTTTTCATCTGTTCTTTAGCATCATCCTCAAAACCAGTTCTAAGAAGAACAGAACCACAACATTCTTCATCATCTAAAGTTTTAAAATCAATATTAGCTAATTTTAAAAGTTTTTCTGTGGAATCAGAAATAGAATTTACTCTTTCACGAGCTGTACATCCCCTAAAATATAACATTATACATTCACCATACTCTCAAGATATTAAAATAATTAATAATTATAAGAATAATTATAAATCTATTAAAAATAGTAGAAAAATAAATTATTAAACAAATATATTAAATTAGAAATATATTAAATTAGATATATTAAGAAAATATATTAAAAAATATACTATAAAAATACATTATAAAAATTTTATCAAATTATATTATATATTTTATTATTAATAGCTTTTTCTATTATAATAATCATAAGAATTACAAAAAATAGAATTTTAAAAAATATTAAAAACAATATATCGAAATAAAATAATAATTAAATAAAGATTAAATAATAATTAAATAAAAATTAATCAATAAAATCATTTTTTATCTTTATTTTCATCTTGATCTTGTTCTAATTCATAATTTAGTTCTTTTTCTATTGAAATTATTCTTACTAATTTTGTTATATCTTGATCTATTTTTTCAAGCTTTAAATAAACCCTAAATATTAAATAATAAGAACCAATAATTCCAAAAATAATTATTAAATCCAAACCTCTTCCAATGCCGATAAGATTAGCTATATATGTACTAGATTCAGGTATTATAGCAAATATAGCCACTAAAACCCATAATACTACCCAAAGAATAAAAGTTGTAATAGAAGTTTTTTTCTTATGAAATCTATTAAAAACTAATAATATTGCTAAAATAGCTATAAACACAACCAATATCTGAAATAACCTTATATCTCCAAAAATAATTACACACTCCATTTATAAAACAACAGCATAATAGAATAATTTAATGTAAATATATTTTAATGTGAATTTACCAATCATCTAAAATAACAAACCAATCAACCAAATATAACAATTCAACCGCCTAAATATAATAAATCAATCATTTAAATATATCCATTATCATTTTAAATAAAATTTTAAGTCCAACTATTGCATTGGTTCCTTTAGCTTGAGTTTCAGGAGTGTAAATAGTAGTAATTGTAACTTCTTCTAGTTTAAGATGATTTCTTCTAATCTCCCTAATAAACTCTGAAGATACCCCATAACCTCTTGATAACAAATTTAATTTGGGAATAACTTCTGCTTTGAAAGCTCTAAGGCCAGATTGAGAATCTTTAACCTTGGTTCTATAAAACACATAAGTCATGAGATTCATAACTGTATTTGCAAAATTTTTAGAATTTGGCATATCTTCAAATGGTCTTGATCCAATGACCGCATCTGCATTTCCATCTTTTAATGGTTTGCAAACTTTAGCTATATCTTCCACAGCATGCTGACCATCAGCATCAAAAGTAACAATAAACTTAGCACCGTGAATTAATGCTCCAGTCATACCTGTTTTTAAAGCTGCACCTAAACCTCTGTTAATAACATGTTGATATATAAAAATATTATCTGGATATTTAGATTTAGAAGATTTAGCTATTTCATAAGTATTGTCACTAGAACCATCATCAACAAGAATGACATTATATCCTAATTTTACAATTTCTTCTATAACTGAACCAACTGTTTTATCTTCATTGAAAGCAGGAACAACAACAAATATCCCATCAGTATCTTTATTAATTAAATGATTATTAGAAAAGCTAGAGACTTCGTTTTTATCTGTCATATTTGAATTACCATTATCTGAATAAAATATAAATAAATTATAAATAAAGTTAAATGAAATATAAGATATATGATATAAACTATATGATATTTTTAGAAATATAATTATTTTAATTATATTTTTGAATTAATTTATTTTTATTATTTTGTTTTTATTATTTTGTTTTTATTACTTTGTTTTTATTACTTTGTTTTTAAATTATATATACTGAGTGTTTGCTTTTTAATATATTGTATGAATTATATAAATGTTATGATAGAAATATGTTATGATAGAAATAATTATAATTATTATTTTTATTATTTATATTGAAGATTGTAATAATAAATATAATTTTATATTGATTATAATTTAAGACTGTTTATAATTTAATACTAATTATAATTTAATACTAGTTATTATTTAATATCGGTTATAATTTATTATTAATATAATTTAAAAATGTTTATGATTTAATAATAATTATAATGGACCAACATCTTCTTTGCCTTCACGCATTCCCATTCCAGCTTCTTTTTGCATTTGTTTAGGAGAAAACATCATTTTTATTAAGTTTCGAGCATGTTCACGAGCTCGATTCTCAGCTAATTCTTTTAAAAGATCATCTTTTTCCTCTTCATCCTCATGAACAAAAACTTCTAGAATGTGAGTATTAGTCATCAATTGAGCTCTAATAAGACCAGTAGATGCCTCATGAGCACACATTTTATCTTTTTCCATAGGTCCTGGCATTCCAAGAGCCATGACAATTTCACAATCATCTTCCTCAATAAGTTTCTTAGAAGCTACTGGAAGATCCTTAATCCCAGGAACAGTCTTATGAATAATTTTTAAATCAGTAGCATTAGATTTTAATTCATCAATAGCTACCCCACCCATATCAAAACGGGCGAAAGTAGTATCACAAATACCAATTCGCATAAATTCACCTAATTATAAATTTAATTAAAAATTTAACCATAAATTTATTTATAAATTATTAAATATTTTATTATAGTTATTAAGTATTATAATTATTATATTATTTTTATTAAATAATATCTTTATTAAATATTCTTATTGAATTTAAATATCTCTATTAAGTTCTATTAAATAATATAATTATTATATTATTTTCATTATATATTATATTATTAAATATTAGATTTATCTTTACTAAATTTTCTCTTTATCAATATATTTCAATAAGTCTTTACGGGCTTCTCCAATAGTTAAAGGATATGAATCAGAGATTTTAAGATTATCTTCTTTTTCTAAAACTTCTAAAAGATGAGCTACTCTAGGCAATCTTAAATCAGCATCACGAATCAAATTAATATCATCAAAAACTTCATGAGGAGTGCCTTCCTTAATAATTGTCCCATTTTTAATAACATTAACTTTGTCAGAATAAAGAGGAACCAAGTCAACATCATGAGTAGATATGATAATAGTCATACCCTTGTTATTAAGTTCATACAATAATTTGAGCATTTTAGAAGCACCTTTAGGATCTAAACCAGAAGTTGGTTCATCTAAAACCATTATTTCAGGATTCATAGCTAAAATTCCTGCAATAGCTACTTTCTTCTTTTGACCACCACTAAGATGATGAGGAGGTTTTTTTTCATATCCTTCCATTCCTACACGTTTAAGAGAATCAGTAACACGTTTTTTTGTTTCTTCTTGCGAAAGACCAATATTAAGTGGACCAAAAGCAACATCTTCTTCAACAGTTGGTGCAAAAAGCTGATCATCAGGATTTTGAAAGACTATCCCTACTTTTTGTCTAGCTTTAAGTAACCCTTTTTTATTATATTCTAATTTTTCACCATCAATAAGTATTTCACCATTTTCTGGTTCAAATATTCCATTAAAATGGAGAAAAAGGGTAGATTTTCCTGCACCATTTTTACCAAGTAATGAAACGATCTGACCTTTTTCTACCTTGAAATTAATATTATCTAATGCTTTAGTGCCATCAGAATATAAGTAAGTAATATTCTTAGCTTCTATAATACTCATAGTCCCACCTATTACTATTTCCTGTTACTATTTATAAAATATGTTTTATCTCCATATATAATTACTTAATTCAATAATATTATTTAATATAAATATAGTTATTAATCCGAATAAAATTATTTAATTCAAAGAAAATTATTTAATATAAATATAGTTATTAATCCAAATATAATTCCTTAATTCAAATAATATTATTTAATATATAAAACTGAATTCTAATGATCATGTTTATGATGTAAATCTGGAAAATGATTATGTTCATGATGCTTTTCATTGTGTACATGGATATGAGTATGTTTTTTATTTTTATCTTTATTATAAATTTCAAATTCATTAGAATCATGTTTATGAACATGATGACCATCATCATGAGAATGAAGATGAAGATGTTCAACTTTATTATGATGATGTTTATGATTATGAACAATATTATTAGTGATTAATACTGCAACAATCAATAATATAATAGCTATAATCAAATTAAATGTTAGTGGTTCACCAATAAATATAGAAAACATTATTCCCCAAAATGGAGCAGTAGCAAACAAAATTTGACTTCTAGTAGCTCCAAGGTTTTGCGCAGAACTAACGAAAAATACAATACTTAAACCATAAGACACTACTCCTAATATTATTCCATAAAATATTAAGTTTAATGAAATCATTTGAGAAGCTATAATCATTCCAATGGTTAAATTAACTCCACCTCCAAAAATACCCTTAACAAATGTAATGAATTCTGGAGAATACCCATCAACTATAGAAGTGAGCTGATTATCCAATCCCCACGAAAAACAAGCCAAAATGATGAAAATTATAGAAAATATATCACCAAATCCATTTCCCCAAGATACTATTAAACCAGCGATAAATGTAAGTAATAAACCGATTGAAGCAAATTTATCTAAATTGTCTTTAAAAAATATTAATCCTAAAATAGCTGTAGCTACAAGCTCCATATTTAACCATACAGCAGTTGAACTTGCACTATTATGAGAAAGACCTATCATTAAAAATAAAGGACCTAATATTCCACCAAAAAGAATTATAAGTAAAATTTTTATAAAGTTCTTATCAAACTTAACCTCCAAAAAAGATTTTTTAGAAGTATTTTCATCTTTAGCTACATCCTTATCTTTATAAAAATTATTAAAATTCTTAATTATGCTAGGAATGATCACAATTCCTGATCCTAAATACAAAAGTCCAGATAATTGAAATGAATTTAAATCCACCAATAAAAGTTTGCTAAATGGTGTTGCAATACCAAATAATAAGCCAGCTAATAAGCCTAAAAAAACCCAATAGTTTTTAAGATTCAAATTTTCACCATTTAATTTATAAAAATTATTATATAAAAATGCTTTATAAAAATACTTTATAAAAATTACATTATAAAAAAATTATTTTATAGAAATTATTTTATAAAAGTTACCTATTATTATAAAAGAATTATTTATTAGTATATTTACTGTTATTACTTATTAGTATTACTTTTTTTGAATTTACTTATAAACTAGTATTACTATTATTCTATTAAAAAGTATTATCACATTGAAAAATTAAAAATTAAAAATAAATAGAATATTAATTATTAATAAGAGATCAATTATTTAAGGATCATACTTAGGTAATTCACCATTATAACCTCTAGAATCTAATGCATATTGTAATTTTTCACCTTTATCAAGGGATCTAAAAAACAAATTAGATATTAAAAGACCTAAAGACCTATAAGAATTTTTAAACCCATTATACCCCATTCTTGTTTTTTGAGCATTTGTCATTATTTTAATCTGATCTAAAAAGACAAAAATAGAAGTATACATTAATAAAGCTATTTCAATAAAAATTTTAGGAATTTTAATTTTACTTAAATCATTTAATATCAGAGCAATTGGAGTAGTTAAAGACAAAAAGCCAAGAGCAGAAAAGCAGGCTAAAGTTCTACAAAAAGTAGTTATTGCAAGCGATAAAGCATCTTCTCGAACAACAATACCTAAGATACCAGTATTAAAAATTACAGTTCCACTACCAAAGAAAAATGCCATGAAAATACAAGTTATCAAAGCAAATCCAAATGGAATAGACATGAACTTAATATAAAATTTAAATGGGATTTTAGCTATTGTAAGCAGAGAGATTCCAATTAAAAAGGTTATAAAAAGAGAAACAATTGGTAAATTGACTATTAAAGCAAATATCATTAAAGAAATGGATATTATAAGCTTATAAGTACTTTTAACATCTCTTAAATTATTTGTATGAGCAATATAATCAATTTCCAATTTAAACAATCCCTATATTAAAAAATATCCATATCAAATTAATCAAATTATATATGTGCTTCTTTCTATGATTATTCTTTTTTATTTTTAGAAGCTCCTCTCCAATAACCAATGAAATAACCAATGATTATTGCACCAATTGCAGCTTGAAGTGCAAAGAGTAAACTTTCTATTTCACCACTTGGAGGTTCCCAAAAAGAAGAAAACCATGGTTCATAACCAAGTTCCTCAATAGCTTCACCAGCAGCACCATCAGAACCACTAAAGTAACCTTGATCCTCTCCAAGCCCAGAATACATTACCATTGGAGCTATAGCAATAATAGCTACAAGAATTAATAAAATTATATCTCTATTTCTAGTACTCATAATATCAACATCACCATCAACTTAGCTATCTCCTGAAACTTCTGAAGATTTTTTAGAAGAAGAACTAATTTTTAAAGCATTTAATTTTTCAAGTAATCTTGGTTTATATTTAGTCAATTGATCCCAAATAACAACAGTTAACAATCCTTCAGCAATAGCTAATGGAATTTGAGTTATAGCGAATATTCCTAAAAATGTAGTAAGAGCTGCTTGAAAAGTAGGTTCTGGGAAAGCCATTGCTAATTGGAATGAAGTTGTAACATAGGTGAAAAGATCTCCAAGGAATGCTGCAAAGAATATAGCTATAGCAGCAGAAATTCCTGATTTTGTAAATCCTTTATAAACTCCCCAAGCTACTAAAGGTCCAATAATACCCATAGAAAATACATTTGCTCCAAGAGTAGTTAAACCACCATGAGCTAAAAGTATTGCCTGAAATAGTAATACAATTGTTGCAAGAACTGCAGCTACAGCAGGTCCAAATATAGCTGCTCCTAAACCATTACCAGTAGGATGTGAACAACTACCAGTAACAGAAGGTATTTTCAATGATGAAAGTACAAACATAAAAGCACCACTAACTGCCAACAATGACTTAGATTCTGGTGTTTCCTCAGTTACTTTTTTGATTCTTATAATACCATAAGCAATTACAGGAATTGAAAGTATATACCAGAAAAGACACCAAATTGGTGGTAAAAATCCTTCCATAATGTGCATAAAATATCTCTCCATATTATTTTTATTAAGCAAAAAATTTTATAGTTAAATTTAATGACAAATATTGATAATGACAAATATCGAATTAAAATATTAGATCTTTTTAATGATATAAATAACATTAAATTTAACTACATCATATAATATAAAACAAACTTTAATACAAATAAAGTTTATTTGATAATAATAATTTATTAATATATTATTTAAATGTTTTGATTTTTTAAAGTCAAATTTAATTAATTTAAATCAAATGGAAAAAAATATGCTTAATGTTAATAAGAAATATGTAAAATTAAGAAAAAATAAAGAAATAAAGTATATAATAAAATAAAAAATAATATTAATAAATATTAATCATAGATAAATACATGAATACTATATAAATAAAGGTCATATAAATAAAATTATACTAAATTATACTACTAAATAAAATTAAAAATATATTAAAATTAATAATAAAATTAATATTGAAAATAATATTAAAAATAATATTAAAAATCGTATTACTTTAATAATAAAAAATAAATATAATCATTTTAATAATTTAAAAAAAAATATAACTATTTTAAAGAATTTAAAATACTTTCAGTAGCTTCTTTAGGATTATTTGAAGCATAAATAGACCTTCCAATAATTAAAGCATCAGCATATTCCAAAGTATCCTTAGGATCTCCACCTTGAGTACCGACACCAGGAGATATGATAAAAGAATCCTTTCCAACAATATTCCTAATTTCAGAAAGCCTATTAAGTCTTGTTGAAGGAGCTACATAGTTTTTAATCCCCATTTCAAGACCCATTTTAGCTATATCATCAGCAACTCCTTGAAGAAACATCTGAGCCCCAGAATGAGACATTTCTGTTAAAAGAAAAACATCACCATCATAATCAGAGGCAACATCCAAACAAGCTTTAACACTATCCTCTCCAACAAAACCATGAGTTATAATAGCATCAGCACCAGCATTAAAAGTTAAATCAGCTATTTTAGAATTAGTTTCAGGAATATCAGCTACCTTATAATCACAAATAATATTAAAATCAAAATTATCCTTAAATATACCTATAGATTCAAGCCCTTCAGCTAATGTTAATGGATAACCAATTTTGATTGTGTTAATATAATCTGAAATTTCCTCAACAACCTCATAAGCTTCTAAAATATCCATTAAATCCATTGCTAAAATTATATTATTTTTAATATTCATAAAATACATCCTATTATTAAAATAGTAAGTTATTATTAAAAGAACTGATCTATTATTTAAAAAAAAATTATATAATGGCTCATTTTACATATTGTTTAACATCATTTCTAACAACAGACGAAGCATTATATTTTTTTATACCATTTAGCATTTCTGGAAACTTATTTTTTTCAATTAAAACATTAATCTGAGAAAATTTACTTCCAGAATTAATGGTAGGCTCATCAGAACAATAACCATTATCCACTAAAAAATCACTTACAACTAAAGCAATATCATTGTTAACATTAAATTTAACATCAAAGTATTTTCTAGCAGTAGTTGCACCATAAAGCTGTTCAAAAATCATTTTAGCTTTTTCCATTTTTTCATCAACACAGCTAACACCTGCATAAAGACCAGCAGATGAATGCATTATAGTTTCAAGCTCAACTAAACCAGCTTTCTTTAAACTACTACCTGTTTGAGTATTATCCACAATAAGATCTGCACCTTTAGCTATATATACCTCAGTAGCACCATCAGAATTAATTATCTGAACCATATCATTTTCACCATCAACTAAACCTCTAACTTGAACAAGAGGAATAGAATCTCCAAAAACTTCTTTATACCCATCATTTTCCATAATATGCTTACGAGTAAGGTTTGGATACTCTGTAAAACAGAGAATAGGAGTTTTACGATCTTTATTAAGTCTAAAAAATTCACTTAAAGAGAAATAAGGAGAATCAACTGGAACAGCTACTATAAGACGAGTTTGACCATAATCAAGGTCACCAATTTTTGTTATTCCTCCTTCATGAGAAACAGACTCTTCTTTAACCCAGTCTTCGCCAACAATAGCAATATCAACCATTCCCCTATTGAGTTCAACAGGAGTACTTTGAGGACGAGTTAAAAATGCCTTAATTTCCTCATCATTAGCAATATTAATTTCATAAGACTCGTTTCCAGGTTCATATCCACGAACTTCATACCCAGCATCTTTAAAAAGTTGATAGGTGTTCCCTCTATTTACATTATTTAAACTTCCCTTAGGAAGCCCAATTACAATCTCCATAAAATCTACCTAAATTTCTAAAAAATTACATAATATAAATTATATTTTATATAAAATATCTAATACAAATTGAATAAATAATACAAATTGAATAAAAAGTAAATTGAATTAAATTAATTGAATATAAATTATATTACATAAAGTATATAAATTTTTATAAAATAAACCATAATTTAATAAAACAATGTTTCATTATACTAAAATGAAATCATGATTATTAAAACAAAATTATGTTTAATTACTTTTTTATAAAAATAATTATATAATAAATAAAATTATAGATGTAAATAACTAATAGAAGAAAATAAATAATAGATGTAAATAACTAATATAAGAAAATAATTAATAAATAAAAAATATAATTATCTATTAAAATTACTATAAGTTATTATTTTTCAATATATGTTATTATTTTAATCTCTAAATTCTTAAAATTTTAAATTCTTAAAATTTTGAATTTTTTACCCCAATCAAAGAAAAAATAATACCTATCAAGCAACCACAAGCTAGTAAAATAGAAACAATTTGTGAACTTTCAATTAACAATGGATAATATTTAGGAATTATCTGAAGAGATCCCATTATAATTGCAAAAATAACAGTCCAAATCCCTAAACTTAAAGTTTCTCCTATAACTCTTGTTGTTGAAACAGTAGCTGATGCAATTGAGGCTAATTTATCTGGAAGAGAACTTACAACAATGTTTGTATTCGGAGATATAAATATTCCATAACCAATACCTTCAAGAACAATAGCTAAAATAACAACTGATAATGAAGTAGTTTCATTTAAGAGAGTAAGGATTATTAGAGCTATGAAAACTATACATAAACCAAAACTTGCAATAAATTGAGGATTAAATCTATCAGAAAATCTTCCAGCAAAAAATGTAGATATAGCCATTGAAATTGGAGCTAACATTAGAATTAATCCAGTAGTTTGAGGATCAACATTATTTATGTATTGTAAATGATAATCAACAATATAAATAACAACAAATGTTGAAAAAGAACATAATAATGCAGCAATACTTGAATAAGTAAATTTTTTATTTTTCAAAATTTTAACTGGAAATAGTGGAAACTTTATTTTTAACTGCCGTTTTCCAAAAATCACAAATAATATTATTGATAATATTAGTAAACCTACACCGTGTAATGTATGCATTATTGTAAAACCATAAGTTAAGAGTGAAATAGCTAATCCAAAAATTAAAGCTCCAACATAGTCAAACTTATCATCTTTTATTAAAACCCATTCATTTGGAACTTTAAAGTAAGTAATTAAAATAGTTAATATTAAAAATGGTATAACAAATAAAAAAACACTTCTCCATCCAAAATTATTAGTTAAAAAACCACCAATAACATTAGCTGCAATAAGTCCAACATATGCAATGGAAGTGATAATTCCAATTCCTTTACCTCTTTCATTTAATGGTAAAGATTCAGTTACAATAGCTAAGGTTGAAACATTTAAAATTGCAACACTTAAACCTTGTAAAGCTCTAAAAGCTATTAAAATATCAGAAGAATTTGAAATAGAAACTCCAAAAGAACCTATTATAAGAAGTATTAATCCTATATAGAAAGTCTTTTTTAATCCAAATTTTGCTGATATTTTTCCAAAAGGTAGTGAAAAAATAGCTATTGATAAGAAAAAAACCATAGCTATCCAATTTTGAGCTACAGCACTAACTGCAAAGTCTCGAGCCATAGTTGGTAATGCAACTGATATTACTGATACTGAAAAACCACACAAAAAATAAGATAGTGCAGTTATGATTACAACATATTTATTCTTAGATAGATTACCTTTAGACGAATTATCTTGAATTTTTTTCTCAAATTCTATATAATTTGATTCTTTTAATCTTGAACTCATATAAATACCTTTATTTACCTAAATTGGCTTTCAATTTTATTTAAATTAACTTTTTATAATTACTATTTCAAAATATTATTATGATAATATAATAAAACTATGATATTATAAAACTATGATATTTAGTATAAATTTTATAATTACTATAAAAATTATAATCCAATATAATGATAATGATTTAGTATAAAAATTATAATTCAGTGAATGATTATAACTTTATTTAAATAACATAGTATGATTAAATATAGTACGATTAAATATAGTATGATTAAATATAGTATAATTAATACTAGTATGATTAATATTAAAATAAGTAATATTTATCATTATTAATAATTATAAAAAGATAATTTATTAATCATATTATTTAAATTTTACCACAAACACTCACTATTTGATAGATAAAAATTAGAAAAATTTATTTAAAATATAAATACAAAAATAATAACATGAAATTAGAACAACTATTAGCAGAATGCCCAAAATGTGGCTCAAAAGACAAAACTGTTGAAAGAAGAATGTTAGACGAACATAAAGCTCATGCAGAAATGAAATGTATAAGTTGTGATAAATGTGGATATGTTTTTGAAACAAAAGAAGATAAAGAAACAGAATAAGATAAAAAAAGTCATAGAAAAATCATTAATTAATAAAAACAAAAATATAATATGAAAATATAATATTCAAAATAAATTCCTAAAAATAGAATAGTCAAAATAAATTCCTAAAATATAATATTTAAAATAAATTCCTAAAATAAAATAATAAAAACAAAAATAAAATATTTTAATCTTAATTAATACTAAAAATAATAGTGAATATAATATAGTGAAAATATGACTTTCCATGTAATGATTATACCAACTCTTGATTGTCCATCAAATTGTGAATACTGCTGGGGATCTAAAAAAGACTCTGGAATAATGGACATTGAAGTAATAGAGCAAATTGTAAAGTGGTTAGATGGATTTAGAGATGATTATGTTCATTTTACATTCCATGGAGGAGAACCATTACTTGTAGGTTATGAATTCTACAAAAAAGCTTTACCAATGCTTAAAAATACTACAACTCATAAAGAAGCTGGTTTTTCACTTCAAAGTAACCTATGGCTAATAGATGAAAAATTAGCTAAACTATTTGCTGAATACAATGTAGCTATCAGTACTAGTATTGATGGACCTCTAGAGATTAATGACCATCAACGTGGAAAAGGATATTTTGATAAAACTATGAAAGGATATAAAATAGCTACTGACAATGGAGTCAGAGTAAGCTTTATATGTACATTTACCTCATATTCTAAAGATTATGAAAAAGAAGTTTATGATTTCTTTTTAGAAAATGGTTATAATATTAAACTTCATGCAGCATTACCATCAATGAGAGGAGATAATGCAGATCCTTGGGCATTATCACAAGAAGACCATGGAAAATTATTAATCAGCCTTCTTGATAGATACTTAAATGACCTTGATAAAATTGAAATAAAAGATTTTGACCATATATGTAAAAGCTCATTTATGCGGAGAGGAACTCTATGTACATTTGCAGACTGTATGGGAGATACTTTAGCTATTGGGCATGATGGAAACATTTATCCATGTTATCGTTTTAATGGTATGGAAGAATGGGTAATGGGAAATGTTTCAGATAACCCCAGTATGGAAGATTTAACTAAAAGCAAAGCATGGAAAAAACTTGAAGAATTTAAAAGCTTTGTAGATGAAGATTGTGCAGACTGTACATATATAAAGTTTTGTAGAGGAGGTTGTCCTTATAATGGAATTGTAGCTACTGAAACAGCTAAATCAGTAGACCCCCAATGTACAGCATATAAAATGATATTTAAAGAAGTAAGTAATAGAGCTAACAAAGACTTCTTAAAATCATCTATGCCTCCACTAATGGGAAATTCAAAACCAACACAAAAAAAGAAATATAGTGTTATGGACCTAATGCTTAAAAGATAAACTAAATCAATATTGAATCATTAATACCTAAAAAAATAAATAAATCTCAAACGAAAAATAAAATAAGAATGAAAAACTAGTAAAAATCCTAAAAAATAATAAAAAAGTATGGAGGGAAAAATAAATAAATCCTCCTAAAAAAATGTTTAATTTTGTTTTCTTCTTAAGCTGATTCCAAATATACTTATCAATACTAGTATAATAGCCATTATTGGTATTCCTGTTTTTTTCATAGTAGCTATTGCTACAGGATTATCGCTTGTTTTATTGCCATTACCATTAGTATTATTAGTTTTATTAGTATTGTTAGTGTTGTTGGTGTTATTGTTGTTTTTGGTTTCAAATTCAGCAAATGCTAGATTACTAAAGTAATTTTCATTATCTGATAAAGCTGTAATCTTATGTTTACCCAGTGTAAGTTTAGAATTTGGTATATGGAATATTCCAACTCCATCAGAATCTGTTATCACAGATCCTATGTATTTACCATCTAATTCAACATCAACTTTATAATCTGGTATGGTATCACCATCTTCATCAACTACTTTAACAATCAATTCAACAGAACCATCCTTATTCTCATTAACAGTAACATTAACAAAGCTTTCACCTTTTTTAACATCAAAACTAGTGCTGTTAGTAAAACCTAAATATTTAGCATCACCATTGAAATTAAGTACAACTGTAGTTTTTCCAGTGCTTTTGGGTTTATAAGTTAAATACCAGTAACCATTGTAATTGGTTTTCACTAAATGTTTTTTACCATCAATAGTGATTTCTAATTCACTATCAGCTATTGTATTATCTTCCTCATCGAGAAGAACACCACTTATAACAGTAGTTTTCCCTACTCTAAAATCATCTGAAAGGTCAATACTAGAATATGTAGCTAATTTATTAACATTGAAGTTAGTATTATTGTTAAAACTAGTGTAATTTTCATTACCAGCATAGCTAACAGTAATAGTTATGTTTCCTGTGCGGTTAGTTGTGTAATTAAGACTCCAACCACCAGTAGAATTAATAATAACATTATCATAAACATTACCATCAACACTAACAGTTAAAATGTCAGAGCCATTACCAACATAACCCTCAAGCTCACCAGAAATAGTAACATTAGTACCAATTTGAACACTAACTACA
>NZ_JXMW01000028.1 GCF_002072215.1 Methanobrevibacter arboriphilus JCM 13429 = DSM 1125 | reverse complement strand
GGAATAATTCGGAGTCATGCTTAGATCCTTTATGTATTAACATGGTCAATGGTTGTCCAGTGTGATAATCAAGTGCTAAAGTTAATTTAAATCCTATATAAAACCCTTTTGAAGCTGATTTGGCCCAATAAAGCCCTTTTTTCTCGAGAAATTTTTTAGTGTAATTTTGCTTGTTCCAGTTCATATCAACCTGTATATCGGTTCCATCAATTAAAACTGTGCGTTTTCCTCTTTTAATTGGTTTAAATTCCTTATTTAATGTTTTAATCACGAATTCAAGTATTTGATTTTGATTAAATCTTGCCAAAAATTCATATATTTGATTTGATTCTGGAACTTGATTAAATCCTAAAGACTTTCTCAACTCATGGCTTCTTTTAAGCTCACTAACAACGTATGAAATATCTGATGCGAAAAACATACTCATTAAAACTATTTTAAAATTAACAACACCTTTTTTAACAGGTTTAATTCCATTTCGAGTGAATTCCTGATGAATTTTCCTAGAATCGATAATTTTAAATATATTCAACAACAATATCCATTTAGGGTCTTTTTCATCATAAATAATTGGTATTTTCATTTTTATCATCAATAAAACTTTGTTAATACCAATATTTATATTTATCGATTTAAAAGACCCTAAAAAATAAAATAAAACTCATAAAAAATGTACTTTTAAAAACAAAAAATAATCCAACATAAAAATAATGAAAATAAGGCTAATGAAGCCCTCAATTCTAGAAAAAAATCTAGCACCCTAAATTATTTTTATAATTATTTTTAATTAATTCATATTTTCAAATTATTAAATATTACTTTTTAAATAATATTTTTATAAATACTAGTTTTTACAAATACTAGTTTTAATAAATAATATAGCTTTAAAATACTTTTTTATGTTTAATAATCTTTATATCTAATATTTTTAATAATAATAAGATTTTTAAAATTATCAAAGCAAACTATCAAAGAATATGATTAAAAATAGCCAATAAATAAAATAATCAATATAGGGATTAAATGAATCCAAAAATAATATATAGATTATAATGAATCCAAAAATATTTTTAGTTCAGATAAATTATTCACAATATGCTTAGAATCTAAATTATTAATCTTAGGTCTGTTTACTAGTATAACATCAATTCCCAGTTCATGTGCAGCTTCTATTTTTGAAGGAGCACCGCCAATTTCACCACTTTCTTTAGTAATAATAACATCAATATCTAATTCTTTCATTAATGATTTATTAAATTCTTTTGAAAAAACTCCCTGCATTGCTATTATATTCTCACCATTAATTCCAAAAGAATTACATTTTTCAATAGAAGATTTAACTGGAAGAACTCTTACAAAAAAGTTTTTTAAATCTATATCATATTTTAAAATTGTTTCAATAGTATTTACACCTGCTAGATGAAGGATATTTTTAGATTTGAACTCATTAGATAATAATTTTCCTGTTTCTTCAAAAGAATCAACAAATATTATTGAATCCTTAAATTCTGAATAATCAACATCAGGTCTTTCAAAACGTATGTAAGGAATATTAGCTATTTTAGAAGACTCTATTGCAGTTGATGTAACATTAGATGCAAATGGGTGAGTTGCATCAATAAAAGCATCAAAATTATTATAATTATTATAATTATTATTAGTATTATTATAACTATTATTTATATTACTATTATTAATACCACCATTAGTGTTATTATTTTTATTAATAGTAGCATTATTGTTATTATTATTGTTATTATTAATATTATTATTAATATCCGTATTATTGTTATTACTAATATTACCATTATTAAAGTTATTGTTATTAATAGCATTAGTATTATTTTTGTTATTAATAATATTACTATTATTAAAGTTATTTTTATTATTAATATTAATATCCACATTCTTGTTATTATTATTACTATTAAGATCAGTGATAATATCAAGTATTTCTTCTTTAGGTAAAGGTTTACCTATTACTTGATTTGAACCTGCATCTTTAGCTAATTTAGCACCATAATCAGTAGTAGTTGTAGTTAAAATATAAGGAGAATGTTTAGAAGAATATTCATGTCTTAGAAATTTAATTATATTAATAGAATCTTTTGTTCCACCCATTAAAAAAATTCTTAGCCTAGAAGATTTATTATTCATTATATTCTCCATAAATTAAACATTCCTATATATATATATCAATTTTTAGTCATAAATCTATTCAAAATTTTCTCAGAAGCAAGAATAGTAGCAGCTACAATCACAATTAATATCCATTCAGTAATACCTATTGCAGTTGTTCTGAAAATTCCTTGTAAATAAGGTAAATAAATTACTAAGAGCTGTAATAAAAATGAAATTGAAATAGCTATCCAGAAAAAGTTATTTTTCTCATTTGAATTTGCTCTATTGTTGATTGCATTGAATAGCTGATACATTACAAATACTGTAAAAGCAACAGTAGTTGATATTTTTATATTTCCATCAGTAGAACTCAATTCATAGAAATAAAGAGCTAAAGTACCAACAGCCATTACAACACCTGCAATAATTATCCTAGTGAGGGTGTTTTTGTTTAATATATTTCCTTTTTCTGGTGCCCTATTCATTATATTATCTTCAGCACCTTCTGTACCAAGTGATTGAGCAGGAGGTCCATCCATTATAATATTTATCCAAAGAATTTGAATAGGGTTAAATGGAACTGGTAAACTAAGTAAAGATGCAGAGACAATTGTTAAGATAGCTCCGACATTTGTTGAAACTTGGAATTTAACAAAACGTTTTATATTATCGAATATTTTCCTTCCTTCTTTAATAGCTTGAACAATAGTTGCAAAATTATCATCCTGAATAATCATATCAGAGGATTCTTTTGAAACATCAGTTCCACTTCCCATAGCTACTCCAATTGAAGCTTTTTTAAGTGCAGGAGCATCATTCACCCCATCACCAGTCATTGAAACAACATTCTTATGTTTTTGAAGAGCTTCAACAATTCTAACTTTTTGTTCTGGATATACCCTAGCATATACTTGAACATCTTGTACTACATCCATAAACTGATTTTCATCAAGTTTATCAAGTTCTGCACCAGTTAAAACTTTTCCATCAGTAAAAATCCCAATTTCTTGTGCAATTGATGATGCAGTAGATTGATGATCTCCAGTAATCATTACAACTTTTATTCCAGCTGTTTTACATGATGCAACTGCATCTTTAGCTTCTTGTCTTGGAGGATCCATCATTCCAGCTAAACCAACAAATATAAGGTCTTTTTCAACCTCATCAGGATCTTCAATTAAATTATTAATACCATCATAACTAAGATCAATATCTTTATCACTAGCTTTATCATTATTATTTTCAACTTTTTTATAAGCAAGTGCTAAAACTCTAAGGGCTGAACTTGTCATCCCCTTGATATTATTACTAATAGTTTCCTTAGTTTCATCCTCAAGAATTTCAATAGTTCCATCATTATCTATATATTTACATAAACTTAAAATGATTTCTGGAGCACCTTTACTAAAAACATACAAATTATTATCAGTGATTATATCTGAACCATCAGTATTATTAACATTATTATTTATTCTTTCATGAATAGTAGTCATTCTTTTTCTAACACTATCCAATGGGATTTCTTTAATTCTAGGATACTTATTTTCAAGATCAGATTTTAAATATCCATTATCTTCACCATACAACATTATTGCTGCATCAGTTGGATCTCCAATAATTTTTCCATCTTTAATACTTGAATTATTACACAAAGCACAAATTTCAAGTGCTTTTTTCTCATTAGTAAACTTTGCATCTCTTACAGTCATCTTATTTAATGTAAGAGTTCCAGTTTTATCAGTACAAACAACAGTACAAGATCCAAGAGTCTCGACAGCTAAAAGTTTTCTAACAACAGCATTAGATTTAGCCATTTGTTGCATTCCTAATGCAAGAGTAAGTGTTAAGATAGCTGGAAGACCTTCAGGTACAGCAGCAACAGCTAAGGAAACAGCAGTCATGAATGTTGAAACAAGGTCATGCCCCTGGAAAAATTGTAAAGCAAAAACAAGTACACAAACAACAACAGCTATAAGTCCTAGTGTTTTACTTAAATTAGCTATCTTCTCCTGTAATGGTGTTTTTGTATCTTCATCCTGAATCATTTCAGCTATTTTACCAATAGAAGTATTCATACCAATAGCTATTACAATACCCATACCCCTACCAGAAATAACATTAGAATCCATATAAGAAAATCTCTTTCTTACATTTTCATCATGCGAACTTTTATCAATATTTAAAATAGCATCTTCATTACCTTCAACACCACTACCTTTATAGCTGATATCACTATTACTATCTTTAAGTACAGGTAAAGATTCTCCAGTAAGAGAAGATTCATCTATTTTTAAATCAGATGTTTCAATCATTATAAGGTCTGCGGGAATCTTATCTCCTTCTTCCACAACAACAATATCCCCAATAGTAAGTTCAGTTCCAGATATTTTCTCAAATTCCCCATCTCGCTTTACTACTGCTTCTGTAGATACTAAACTTTTTAATTTTTCCATAGCTTTTTCAGCACGGTATTCTTGAATAAAACCAATAACCGCGTTTAATATTACAACTATTAAAATTACTATAGAATCAACAACTTCACCTACAAAAAATGCTGCTATAGCTGCTACTATTAAAAGAGCGATTAATATATCTACAAACTGCATGAAAAATAGTTTAATAGGATGATCCTTTTCATCTTCCTCTAATTCATTCTTACCATATTTAACTAAACGAATATTAGCTTCATCTTGAGTTAAACCATTAGCACCAGTTTCATATTTTTTAAAAATCTTATCTAAACTAGTCATTAAATCCCTTATTCCTTATAATAAAATATATAATTAAATTACTATATTTATATGATTAATTTAATATTGCTATATATGATTAATTTAATAATTAATTATCATAATTACTTTATTATATATTAATTATTATATCATATAGTTAAATTACTATATTATATAATTAAACCAGTATATTTTCAATTAACAATAAATAAAGAGTAATTATTTATTAAAATAAAATTAATTAAATAATTATGAATATTCATATTTATTAATAATTATGCTTATACATATTGATTTTTTATAGTTTTTTATATTTTTTATAATTTAGAAGTTAAAAATAAGAAATAATAATAAAAAATAATAATAAAAATATTAATAAAAATAATATTAAAAATAGTATTAAAAATACTATCAAAAGTATTATTAAATATATTACTAAAAGTATTATAAAATATATTACTAAAAATATTTTTAAAAGTATTAATAAGAATATTAAAGCTAATAATATAATAAAAGGTTAATATTTTGTTTTTATATCTTGAATACCTTTACTTTCATAAAAAATAGCTTTTTTAAAATTAACAAGTCTCATTTTTAATTTTAAATTTAAATCTTCATTGAATAAAGGTTTAATAATCAGATCAGCACCTACTTCAGATGAGATATTCTCAATATAAGGTTGAATTTCTTGTGGAGGGCGAATAGAATATATTAAGTCAGCCCCATGGTAAATATCCATATTAGGATTTCTAACATCATCAAAAAGAATATTTTTATTTGAAGGACTAATATCAGTCGCTATAAAATTTATATTACTACAATTAGAACAATTAAGAAGGTACTTTGAAACTCCAAAGAATTTACCGATAGCTATTTCAATAATTTTGCAATTAGAATCCTCAAATTTATCACTAATATTATTACAATAACTAACTATATATTCCCCAAAATCATTCCACATATTATCTTCCAAAAATACTATAACTAATACTAATATTATAATAATACAATATAATACAATACACATTGCAAATAATACTAAAAATATTATAAATAATACTAAATACAATAAAAATAAATAATTAAAGATTAATTAAGAGAATGAGGGAACATTAAAATGCTCCACCACCCCCACCACCTGAGCCTCCACCGAAGCCTCCACCACCAGAAGAGGAATCAGCAGAATTAGCTGTGGATATTCCAGAATCAAAGCTTGAAAACAATAAGTATGTACCACCATAACTATAAAAGATATAGCTATCACTAGAATCCAAAACTTCTCCAGGTATTAGTTTCTCCATAGCTTTTTGAACAGATTTTGCAACACCTAATGCAGTTGCATAAACTAAATATTTATTCCATATAGCAATAGAACTTGGAGGGTGCTCTTTAATCAAACTAAAATCATTTAAATATTTTTTAAAATTATTCCATTTTTCTTCATTTTCCCTACCTTCAATAGTCCAACGCCCAAAAATATGATTAGGTAAGATTACAGTTATAATAGAAACTATAAGTAATAAAATTGAGGCATAAAATAAGTTACTTAAAGATGCAACAAAGTTAAATGGTATAAAATCAGTTAATATTAAAAATAATAATAATCCTGATAAAACAATTCCTATAATTCCTACTATAATAGCTAGATCATACCCCTTAGAAATAAAGAGTCTTTCAATACCAATATTTGCTTCATATTCAACATCACTAGACCAAGTTTTGAAATACTCTCTGAACTTTTTAGCATGAAACTCATCTTTCATATCATTTTCAAACTTATGTAAATCAAGCTTGTTTTGATTATCTGCAAATACTTTTAAAACATCAAAAGCTCTTTTTTCGGAATTTTCAAGATTTGACTTATCCAAACTATCATCAAAACTTATAGAAGGACTGTTCGATTCTTCTTCATTTTTTGATTTAGTAGAATAATTATCATCAAAATTTTCCATTTTAATATATTTTTTGTTTACTAAATTTAAAATCGTAGCTTTAAAAGCATTCATATCCACAGAACCAACATTACCTTTATATAATGCATTTACAAAGGCAGGAGATTCTTTAGTAGGAGGTTCATGTTCATAAATCCCTTGATATGTAATTTTAGGTTCTCTTCCATATTTAAAGTATATAAAAACAGGAATAATAGCTATTAGAATCATGAGTATAGCTAAAACATTATAAAATACTCCAAAAAAATTTGTTCCATCTTCATATTCCTTTTGTAAATTTTCAAAGCTAGCTACACCATTTCCTTCATTAATATTAGCATAAGTTGGATCATTAAAGTAATCTTTAGGTAAAACCATCCTTAATTCAAGAAGATCTCCAGAATTTATCGGATTAGAAGTAGATCTAATAGTATTTCCATCCCAATTATCACTTAAAACTAAATCAGAAGGGTTTAACCAATATTTTACCCCAGTGTTATTGTTTAAATGAACATATGTATTGAGTTTACCTAAATTAAAATCCCATCCACTTCCCCATAAAGTATAATGAAGAGTAGCTCCATCATTGTATAAGTTGATAACATTTAAAAAATCATACTCATAAGTTACCTCAACATCTTTATTAGTAACAGGAATCGTTTTTTCAGAATTTGAATATAGATAAACAGTTATATCTTCCTGATCACCATTTCTACTAGAATTAAATGTGGAATAAGCACCTTTTGTAGTGATTTTAAGATTTTCAATTGATTCCCCAGTTTTTAATGGAATATACCTATTAACACCGCGATAAGTTCCAGAAAAAGAATAATGTAATGTTTCAACTACATGAATACTACCATTTTCTTGAATATATAAATTAATATTCGCAAATGGAACAGAATAACTTCTATCTCCATCCTCTGCAAAGTTAGCACTAGTGAAAATAGCTAAAGAAATAAAAGCTAATAAAAATATAAGAATTAGTGATTTTTTATCCATAGATAAAAACCTCTTTATTAAAAACACTAAAATTTAACAGATGGAGTTGCCTTATCAGATTCATTAGCTTCAAAGAAATCAGCTTCATTAAAATGAAATAAAGAAGCAATCAAATTTGATGGAAACATTTGACACTTATTATTATACATCAAAACAGTATCATTATAAAACTGACGAGAATATGCTATTTTATCTTCTGTTTCAGATAATTGCATCTGTAAATCTTGGAAATTCTGACTAGCTTTTAAATCAGGATAATTTTCAGCTACAGCAAAAAGAGATTTAATAGCTTCAGTCAATTGATTATTAGCATCTTCAGCTTTTTTAACAGAATCTGCATTCATTAAATTAGATCTTGCTTCAGTAATATCAGTAAATACAGTTTTTTCATGACTTGCATAACCTTTAACAGTTTCAACTAGATTTGGAACTAAGTCTATTCTTCTTTTCAATTGAACATCAATCTGAGCCCATCCATTTTTAACTTTATTCCTTGCACCAACAAGACCATTATATAATCCCATTATGACTAAAAGAATTATAACTATAACTATTCCTATTATTAAGTATAACCACCACATATTCACACCTTATTTTTATACAATTCATATTTATGAAACATTAATAAAAGATCTTTTTTAGTAAAAATCATTAAATATCTAAATATTATCTTTCTAAATATTATCTATCTAGTATTATCTATCTAATCTATCTAATATTATCTTGATTAATTTTTATTGTTGATTTTTATCTTTATTAAATTATTTTAACCAATAAATTCTATAATTCTTATAATTAAAATAATACATTTATATCCTAATATTTTTAATTAAAACTATTTAAGATTTACTAAAAAACTAATGAAATAAATATAACCCGATAATAATCTAAAGATAGAAATTTTTTAAGATAAGAAAAAAATTAAAATAAATTTAAAATAAGTTTAAAATAAATTTAAAATAAATTTAAAATGAAATTAAAATGAAATTAAAATGAAATTAAAGTGAAATTAAAATAAAGTGAAAAATTAACTAAAAATAAAAAATTAAAGAATAAAAATAAAACTAAAGAATAAAAAATATCACTAATCTAAAAAATAAAATTAAAAATAATAAAAAAATAAGAATAAGAATAATAATAAAAAAATACGCCGAGACTGGGATTTGAACCCAGGCGGAGAAAATCTCCACAGGATCTCAAGTCCTGCGCCTTACCTGGCTAGGCTATCTCGGCAAATACAAAAGATAATGCATAATAAATAAAGTTACAGAAAGATAAAGCTATCTAATTGTAAAATTAAAACTAATAAATTTTAATAAAATTAAAATATAGCTATAAATATAGCTAAAATAAAATCTAATAAAAATTAAAAGTTTAAGATTAACTGATTAGTTAAAATTAACTTTTAAGCTCTATTTCAATACTTACATTGTCTGGAACATTGACTTTCATAACTTGTCTCATTGCTCTTTCATCTGCTCCAATTCCAACTAATCTTTTGTGAATTCTCAATTCCCATTTTTCCCAAGTAGCTTTTCCTTCTCCATCAGGAGACTTTCTAGTTGGAACTACTAACTTTTTAGTTGGTAATGGAATTGGACCTGAAAGATCTACACCAGTCCGTTCAGCAATCTTCTTAAGTTGATCACAGACAAAGTTGAGTTTATTTGGGTCAGTTCCAGTAAGTTTAATTCTTGCTTGATGCATTTTTACCCTCCAAAAAAATAAAAAGGTATTAATCCATAAAAATGAATAATTAATAGCTATTAAAGTAATAGCTAAAATTATTATAATTATTTAGCAGGTTCAATACCGATACACATACCAGCAGCTACGGTTTGACCCATATCTCTAATAGCGAATCTACCCATATGAGGGATATCTTTAATGTTTTCAATAACCATAGGTTTTGTTGGTTTAACTTTTACAATAGCTGCATCACCAGTTTTAAGGAAGTCAGGGTTTTCTTCTGCTACTTGACCAGTCTTAGGATCTAATTTTTTAGACAATTCTAAGAAAGTACATGCAACCTGAGAAGTGTGACAGTGGAATACAGGGGTGTATCCTACAGTGATAACACCAGGGTGTTGTAAAACAACGATTTGAGCATCAAATTCTTTAGCTACAGTAGGTGCATCGTTAGTGTGTCCAGCAACATCCCCTCTTCTAATATCATTTTTACCTACACCTCTAACATTAAATCCAACATTGTCACCAGGTTCAGCTTGGTCAAACATTTCGTGGTGCATTTCAATAGATTTAACTTCTCCAGAAGCTCCAGCAGGTTCAAATATGACATCTTCTCCTTTTTTCATTATACCAGTTTCTACTCTTCCAACCGGTACAGTTCCAACTCCAGTGATAGAGTAAACATCTTGAATAGGTACTCTTAACGGTAAGTTAGTTGGTTTTTCAGGTGCTTTGAAATCTTCAAAAGCAGGAATTAAAGCTTTACCTTTGTACCAAGGAGTGTTAGAACTAGGTTCAGAAATGTTATCTCCTTCAAATGCAGAAATAGGGATGAAAGGAACTTCAGATGGTTTGTATCCAATAGAAGCAATTAAAGTTGAAATTTCATCTTTAACTTTGTTGAATTTATCTTCAGCATAATTAACAAGATCCATTTTATTAACTGCTATAATCAATTGTCTGATACCTAATGTCATAGCTAAATAAACATGCTCTTTTGTTTGTGGTTGGACACCATCCACAGCATCTACTACTAATACTGCAGCATCTGCTTGGGAAGCACCAGTAATCATGTTTTTAACGAAATCTCTGTGTCCTGGACAGTCCACAATTGTATATTCGTATTTAGGAGTTTCAAATTTTGCATGAGCTAAATCGATTGTAACCCCTCTTTCTCTTTCTTCTCCAAGTTTATCCATAATAAACCTGAATTTATTTTCACCTTCATCTAATTGTTGTTCAGCGATTGCCCCGGATTGTAATAAAACGTGTCCTACGAGAGTGGATTTTCCGTGGTCAACGTGTCCAATAAATGCTAAATTTATATGTTCTTTTTCTTTTGCCATAATAAAAACCTCATTTCTAAATAATTAATTTATTATTAACATTTTTAAGTTTTTTAATATTTTTAATATTTAATATAAACATTTCATTAGTTAATTTTAGTAGTTAAATTAAGTTAATGTTTTAACTTAATTAAATTTGAACTTTCCTATATAAAAACTTACCCATTATATTAGCATATAATAGATCATAAATATTTTAAATAAATATTTTATTAATATTTTATTAATATTTATAATAGTTTAAAATGTTTTATTTTATAATATAATTTATAATATAATATTTTATTTTATAATACTTTATAATAAAAAATAAAGAAATAAAAATTTAAATATTATCTTATTAATTTATCTAAACACTATCCAATATAATGTTCAGGACCATAAGGTTCAGGAGATAATCCTTTTCTTTCTCTTATTTCTCTAATAATCTGCTTTTGCAATTCATTTGGTAATCTTTCAAAACCTGCATTTTCAGTAGACCATAAACATCTACCTTCAGTAGCAGACCTAATATCTCCTGCAAAACCAAACATTTCAGCAACAGGAACCTTAGATTCAATTGATGCCATATCTCCCTCTTGCCCCATATCAACAATTTGACCTCTTCTATTTTGAATTTCACGAGTAGCATTACCCATATAATCCTGAGGAGTATTGATAAATACTTTTTGAATTGGTTCAAGTAATGTAGGTTGAGCCATCATAATTGCAGCGAAAATAGCTTTCCTTATAGATGGAAGAACTTGAGCAGGTCCTCTGTGAACTGCATCTTCGTGAAGTTTAGCATCTACAAGCTTAAATTTCAATCCCATAGCTATTTCATTGGATATTGGTCCTGCATCTAAAGCTGATTCAAATCCTTCAATTAAAAGCTCTCTAACTTCATCCAAGTATTGAATACCACGAGTTGCATTAATGAATATACTTTTATTATAAACATCCCAAACTTTACGAGCTTCTTCTTTTTCTAAACCACTTTCAATGAAGGTTGTAGCCATCTCTTTACCTTTAACTCTACCTTCTTTAATAGTTCCTTCATCAATTGCATCATATACAGATTGATCCAATGGTTCAACTGTGATATAGAACCTATTATGCTTATTAGGAGACTTACCTTCAACTGGATTTTCGATTTTCCCAGCTACAGTTTCTCTGTAAACAACGATTGGCTCAGAAGTTTCAATTTCAACACCTTTTTCATTGATTCTGTATGTGATAATTTCCAAGTGAAGTTCACCCATACCAGAGATTAAATGTTGACCAGTTTCCTCATTAATATCTACACGAACAGTAGGATCTTCTTTAGAAACTTGTCTTAAAACTTCAATCAATTTAGGAAGATCTTTAGTATTTTTAGCTTCAACAGCTACAGTAACAACAGGTTCAGATATATGTTCTATGCCTTCAAACTCTTTTATCTTTTTACTAGCATCACAAATAGTTTCACCAGCAATAGCTCCCTTAGCACCAGTTATTGCAACAATATTACCTGCAGGAACTTTATCAGTGTTAACTCTTTCTGCACCAAAGAATACTCCAACCTGTTGAGCTCTCGCTTTAGCATGAGAGCCTACTAAAAAGACTTCACTACCTTTTTCAATAGTTCCACCATAAACTCTTCCAGTTGCAATTTCACCAGCATGCTTATCAATACTAACATTTGTCACCATAACAGCCAAAGGACCTTCAGAATCAGTATGGATCATTGCTTGACCTTCTTCAGTTTCAATATCTCCATCCCAAATAGTTGGAACCCTATAAGCTTGTGAAACTAAAGGACTTGGTAAATGCTCAACAACCATACCAAGTAAAACTTCAGTAATTGGTACTTTCTGTGCTAACTCTTTTTGGTTTTCATTATCACAGTAGTCAATAATATCTTTAAAGTTTATACCAGATTTTTGCATAATAGGAATATTTATTGCCCAGTTATGATAAGCAGAACCAAAAGCAACACTACCATCAGTAACATCAACTTTCCATTCATCTTTTTTATCTTCTGGAGCCATACCCTTGATAAGTTTATTTGCTTCAGCAATTATTTTAAGAAACCTATTTTGAAGCTCTTCAGGCTCAAGTTTTAACTCATTTATTAATCTATCAACTTTGTTAATAAACAAAACTGGTCTAACATTCTCTTTTAAAGCTTGCCTAAAAACAGTTTCAGTTTGAGGCATGATACCTTCAACAGCACAAACAACAACAACTGCACCATCTACAGCTCTCATTGCACGTGTAACATCTCCACCGAAATCAACATGTCCTGGAGTATCAATTAAGTTGATTAAATAATCATTATTATCAAACTTATGAACCATAGAAACACTTGCAGCATCAATAGTAATACCTCTTGCTGATTCCTGTTCATCAAAATCAAGACTTCTTGCATCACCAGCTAGCTCTTCAGAAATCATACCTGCACCTGCAAGCAAGTTATCAGATAAAGTAGTTTTACCATGGTCAATGTGAGCCACAATTCCAATATTTCTGATAAATTTAGGTTGATACATTAATTCCTTAATCTTTTCAATCATTTTAGTACGTCTACTCACAAAAATCACCTATAATTAACATGTATCTCATTAAATACATATTTAATAATCCATATTTTAATTAATGTGCAGCTCTAGCTACTCTTTCTTTCTCTTCTTTTTTACCAATAGCAAAACTTCTGGTATCATGTTCAGAAGCAAGAATCAACTCGTCAGCTAAACATTCAGCTACTGATCTTTTATTTTTAAAAGCAGATTGTAAAGTTCCTCTAGTCAAAAAACCTAAAGCAAGATCTACTCTTCTTTGTGGTGCTATATCAACGGCTACTTGATAACCAATACCACCATATTTAATTCTTGTAGTTTCTTCACGAGGAGAAGTATTTTCTACAGCTTTAACAAGAACTTGAATAGGATTTTGTTTAGTTCTTTTATTTATTATTTCAAAAGAATCTTTAACAATATTGTAAGCTTTATTTTTCTTACCAGAATTCCTTTGAGTTCTCATTATTTTATTCATTAATCTTTCAACGATTGAAACTTTAGATTTAGCAAACTGTCTTCTAACATGCCTACCTAATGTGTGAGGAACTAAAGTTTCATCTAAGCATATATAGTTAATTAAACCTAAATCTTCAATTTTAATTTCTTTTAGGTCCCATTTTTCAAAAACTTGACTCATCAAATTACCTCTTTAAATAAATTTGAGTTGTAGTTATAATTATCTTACTGGTTATCTTACTGGCTTTTCTATTTTACCAATAACCATCTGTTCTAAAGAAACATTGTTAACTTTACTTACTTTCCAACGAACACCTGGAATATCACCCATAGATCTTCCAGAAGGTCCACCGATTCCTTCAATCATAACTTCATCATGCTCATCAATAAATCCAATAGCACCATCACCTGGAGCAAATGCAGTTAATTGTTTACCATTTTTGATTAATTGAACACGAACACATTTTCTTATAGCAGAGTTAGGCTGTTTAGCCTCAATTCCTACTTTTTCAATAACAATTCCTCTAGCTTGAGGTGCTCCTTCAAGAGGGTCTGCTTTTACATCTAAACGTAAAGCTTTCCTTTTGTAGTCCACATCTTTCCACTTGAAATTTTGTCTATTCTTTTTAAGCTTTTTTGCAGCAAAAAGTCCTGGCATAAATAATTCCTCTTTAATTTTTAATTTTATTAATTTTAGTAATTTAAACTATCTACCAATTAAATTAGTATTATTAAATATTATTAAATTAGTATTATATATTAAATTAGCATTTTTAAAATAATATTATTATAATTTAGCATTATCTAATTTAATATTAATTAATCTATATTAACTAATCTAGTATTGATTAATTTATTATTAATTAAATTAGTATTAATTAATCCAATATCAATCAATCTAATATTAATCAATCTAATACCATTTATATTATAATATATTAAATTTAATCCTATATAATAGACATACAATATATAAATAACCATGCCGTTAGCTATGAGTAGCTTACAGTCTAAAAAACATTGAATTTAAAAAATAAGATTTCAATCTTAAAGTATATCAAATATCAATGACATTTATCTATATAGTAGGTTATACTGTTAAATCCTAAATGGATTTTTTAATTAATATGTAATTAAGTATGATCTATAGCAATTTGGCACACAATAGCTATAGTCTAAATTTTTTTAGTCTTTTAAGATATATTAAGATGGAAAAAATTTAACTCATTACTATATATTTTAACCATATCTATTATAAAAATATATTAATTATAACCTTTATAAATCTTGTGAATTATTTTAGAATTTATTAATAATTTTATCAATAATTTGTCAATTTATTAAATATAATAAATATAATAATAAACATAATTCTTTGCAAAAAGTAATTTTTTTATAAATAATATATTCTTTATAAATATTCTATTTCTTATAAATAATTTTTTATAGATAAACTATTCTTAAATAATCTATTCTTAAATAGCTTATTCTTAAATAACATATTCTTTATTAATACTATTTTATAATAATATCTTTTATAAATAGTATTTTTATTAATAATCTTTTATAATAGTCTTTTTTATAAAATTTTTTATAAATACTTGTTATTTATTTTAAATATTAAAATAATTTTATAATCAGGATTATAATAAAAATAATATTGAAAGCATCATTTTAAAATGATGCTGCTAATATTGTGCTGTCTTTTAGCTAACAACTTAGCTCTTTCAATATTATGGCCATTTTTACCAATGGCAATTCTCTTATTTGTAGAATCAGCAACTACTGTAGCTACTTTTTCCTTATTTTCTTTTTGAAGTACCTTAATAGATTTAAGTTCAGCAGGAGCCATTATATTCTTTATAAATTCAGTCATGTCTTCAGAATGTTCAATTATTTCAACACCCTTATCAACAGCCTTTTGAACTTTAGTAACAGTACTTCCACCTTTACCAATAGCTAAACCCATATCACCATTTTTAACAACAAAAGTAACTTTGCCATTATCTTCATCAATAATACAGTCTTTAACCATTGCTCCAGTCATACTCTCAAATAGAGCTATGTATCTTATTTCATTCGCATTAAATTTAATAGACACAAAAATCTACCCCTACTTAGATATTATTTCTAATATAGTAGAATCTCCTGGATCGTTTATGACTAATGTAGCCACAGTAAAAGGTTTACCGCAAACAGAACCTAATTCAACACTAGTTCCTTCGAAAGTGTGAACTGGGATTTCTGAAAGTTTTGAATAATACTCTACATCTTCTAAAATTTCATTAGGACTATTTTGAGCAACAACTACTAATTGTCCTTTACCTAATTTCAAAGATTGAATTGATTTTTCAGAGCCTAAAGTGACATCACCTGTGTCAACTGCTACTCTAATTCCTCTATCTACGTCCATCATCTGCCTCCTTCATTATTTCTTAGATTTATTTGGTTTCATGACGACACCGACTGAACCGGTACCGAGGGGTATAGGTTGTCCTATGATAATGTTTTCGATAATTCCAGTTAATTTATCAACTTCTCCACGTATACTTGCACGGAGAAGATGTTTACCAGTTTCTTCGAATGCTGCACGAGCAAGAACACTAGATTTCTCACCACTAATACCATGACGACCAATAGAACGAACCATTCCTTCAGAAGTCATCATATCAGCTACTAACATAATGTGTCTAACATCAACACTAAGACCCTGTTCTTCAAGAGTACGAAGAGCTTCATTAATAATAGAATTACGAGCAGCTTCAATACCTAAAACAGTTTCAATTTCATGAATATCATTTGTGGTGGTTCTAACTCCATCTACACCATCAATTTTTAAAATATCACCAAGATTTGAACCTTCGGTATGGATGATCCATTCATCCTCTCTTCTTATAATGACTTTTCCAATATTCTTAATACCACTTATCTGTAAGTCACGAACTTTATCTGCAAGAAGTCTAAGTTCTCTTATAGTTTGTTTTGCAGGTTCAAAAACAATGACATTTTCTTTTATATTTGATTTTTTAAATGCTTTCTCAATGTTAGCTAAAATCTCTTTAATATCAAGTCTTTTATCTTCAATTTTTTCTTCATCAAGTATTGCTTCAACTTTCATTTCAGCATAATTAATATAAAAATCTCTCAAGATATCATTTAAAGTACTTTTACCAATACGGTTAGCTAACTTTTTAACAAACTCCTCATCATCTCTATATTCTTCATCAAAATAAATAGCCATGGTTGGAGTTGAAATCTTTTTTCTTGCATCAACAATTTCAATAAGTCTTGGAAGACCTAATGTAACGTTTAGCTCAGCTACTCCCGCATAGTGAAAAGTACGCATAGTCATCTGAGTACCTGGTTCACCAACAGATTGAGCAGCAACTGTACCAACTGCTTCTCCAGCTTCAACTTTAGCTCGATCATAAGCTTTTCTAACTTTAATTATTAGTTTTTCAAGTTCAATATCAGTAAGTTCTCTTCTAACATAAGCTTCTGCAATATCATGAATATAACTTTCTGGAAAGTCTGCTTTTTTCTTTTTAGCTAACTTCTCTACTTTTTCAATTATTTTTTTGTCAATTCCCATTTCTTCCACAAAAATCACCTAATCAATACTCATAAAATAATAGCTAATTTATTTAACCCTCATTTCATCAATGATTTTATCTAAGTCTGCAGCTTTACCATAATCACTTTTAGCAGGATCTACACCATCTTCACCAAACATTGTTTGAATAACCATTCCCCGATTATCAGTGACTAAACCGCTTTCTCTTACATTAAGGTCTTGAAGAGCATTGACAAGTCTTCTTTGCATATATCCACTTTGTGCAGTACGAATAGCAGTATCAACTAACCCTTCTCTTCCTCCCATTGCATGGAAGAAAAATTCAATTGGATCAAGTCCTTCCTTATAACTTGAATGAACAAATCCTCTTGCTTTTGCACCAAGTTCATTCTTTCTAAAATGAGGTAAAGTCCTTTCGATATAACCTCTATCAATACGACCCCCACGAACAGATTGCTGACCAACACAAGCAGTTATCTGAGTTAAGTTAAGCATGGAAGCTCTAGCACCAGTAGTAGCCATTATAACAGAATGGTTATCCATTCCAAAGTAACTTTCAGCGATTTCGCCAGACTTATCCCTTGCTTCACCAAGAACTTGCATGATTTTCATTTCAAGAGTTTCCTCTAAGCTTCTTCCAGGTAATGCTTCAAGTTCATCATTTTCATAAGCTTCTACTAATTTATCTACCCTTTCTTCAGCACTATAAAGATGAGCTTCAATTCTTTCTTTAGCTTCATCTGGGATTTCCTCATCATTAGTACTTGTAGTAATACCTACTTTCATAATACCAGAAATAGCAAGATCTGTAGATGCATCAAGGAACTTTCTTGCTTCATTAGAACCGTATTCCTTCATTATAGTATCTAATATTTTACCAGAGAAAGAACCATAAGCTTTTTCATCCATAGCACCAGAGACAAGTTCTCCATCTTCAATAACAACATAAGCATCATATTCACATTCTTTTAGCATACATTCGTCACATTTTTTACAAATTTCTGCTTTATACTGCATATTAAGATTTTCTGGAAGTAATAAACTAAATATTTCTTTTCCAGTCCAGTCCCGGTGTTTCCTTTTAGGAATTGGAAGTTTAGCTTTTCTAATAATTTGGAAAGCTTGTTCTTCAGTGAAATTTGAACCAGTCCTTGTAAGTAAATATGCTCCAGAAATATGATCGTGAATAGCTCCAATAATTGGTCCACCAAATCTAGGAGATAATATATGTTCTTGAACTCTCATAAGAGATTTAGCTTCAGCTCTTGATTCGTCAGTCTGGAAAACATGCATATTCATTTCGTCTCCATCAAAATCTGCATTATATGGAGGACATACACATAAATTAAGTCTAAATGTTTTATATGGTAGAACTTTAACTTCATGAGCCATCATAGACATTCTATGAAGAGAAGGTTGACGGTTGAATAATACAATATCTCCATCTTTTAAATGACGTTCTACAATAAAACCAGGTTCTAACATTTCAAGTATTGCTTCTTTTGTTTCATCTAAAACTCTTATTTTCCTACCATCAAGTCTAATAACATAATTAGCACCTGGATGAACCTTAGGACCATTATTAATATGTTCTTTCATTTGTTTAATATTCCAATCATTAACATGAACAGGAACTGTAACTTCCTTAGCTATCATCTCAGGAACACCAACCTCATTAATACTAATATTAGGGTCTGGAGAAATTACAGTACGTGCAGAGAAATTAACCCTTTTACCTGAAAGATTACTTCTAAACCTACCTTCTTTCCCTTTAAGTCTCTGAGCTAATGTTTTAAGTGGTCTTCCAGACCTATGCCTAGCTGGAGGAACACCAGATGCCTCATTATCAAAATAAGTAGTAACATGATATTGTAATAATTCCCAAAGATCTTCTACAATTAGCTGAGGAGCTCCAGCTTCCATATTTTCAACTAATCTTTGATTAATTCTTAGAATGTCAACAAGTTTATGAGTTAAATCATCTTCAGAACGTTCTCCAGTTTCTAAAGTAATAGAAGGCCTTACTGTAACAGGAGGAACAGGTAAAACAGTTAAAACCATCCATTCTGGCCTAGCAACTTCTGGGTTAACTCCTAAAATATAAGCATCAGAATCAGTGATTTTTTCCAATTTTTCCCTTACTTCACTAGGAGTTAACTTGTAATCTCCTTCAATTATTGAAATTGGCTTATCAATTTTAATATCTTCTTGTTCTTCATCACAATGAGGACATTTATCTCTTCTAGCTGTAACATAAATCTCTTTAACAATATCATTAATACTTTCATCATTTTTCTTCAAAGCATCAATTTTTGCTCTATAATCCTCAATTTCAGTATCTGTTAAAAGTATACGGCCACAAGAGTTACATGTAGATCTTAAGATTTTGTGAATGGTATCACCAAAACCTACATGAATTACAGGTCTTGCTAGATCTATACTACCAAAATGTCCCTGACATTCTCCTCCTTTAGCACCACAAGCACGACATCTTAAACTTGGGTCAATAACTCCTAAATGAGGATCCATTAATCCATTTTCAATAGGATATCCATCTTCATCATAGGTATCTGGAGTTTCAATCTTAGTAACAGACATTTTTCTAATATCATCTGGAGACATAAGCCCAAAGTTAATTTGAGAAATCTGTTTTATTATTCCTTTCAAAATATTGGCTCCTTAATAATTCCTAATTAATTATAATAATATTCATAATTTCCATATTCATCATAATTCTAATAACATCATAAAATCTAATATTATAAAATTCTAATATAATGACAAATTTATATAAACTTTATAATAATTTTATAATAACTATATAATAATTTTATAATAATTTTATAATAATTTCATAATTATGCTTTATCCTCTAAAACTAATTTAGGGAATATACATAAACTTTTAAGTTCATCTAAGAGAAGTTTAAATGCATAAGAAATTTCAACAGGGTATGAATCAACATCACCACAAATAGGACAGTATTTTTTATCTCTAATTTTATCATATACTGAAATCATACCACAATCACCACAAATAATAGCTTCATATTTATCAGATTCATCTAGAAGTCTTTCTTTAAGTGCTAAAGCTGCTCCATGAGCAATTAAACAATCTCTTTCCATTTCTCCAAATCTTAAACCACCTTCACGAGCTCTACCTTCAGTAGGTTGACGTGTAAGAACCTGAACTGGTCCCCTTGAACGAGCATAGACTTTATCAGTAGTCATGTGATGAAGTTTCTGATAGAAAGCTACTCCAACAAATATTTCAGCTTCAATTCTCTCCCCAGTCATACCATTATAAAGAGATTCACAACCAGCTGATTCAAAACCATTTGCTTTTAAAGATTCTTTAAGTTCTGCTTCTAAATCTTCATTAAAGGGAGTTCCATCAATTCGCTGCCCTTCCATACAGCCAGCTTTACCAGCAACCATCTCGATTACCTGACCAACAGACATTCTTGAAGGAATAGCATGAGGATTAACTATTAAATCTGGAACAACACCCTCTTCTGTAAATGGAACATCCTCCTGAGATAATATAAGACCAACAACACCTTTTTGACCGTGTCTTGAAGCAAATTTATCTCCAAATTCAGGTTGTCTAGTATCTCTGACTCTTATTTTTGCTAACTTACTTCCTTCTACAGTTTCTGTAAATAAAACTGCATCAACGATACCTTTTTCACCATGCCTTACAGTAACAGAAGTTTCCCTTCTTCTTTCAGCCACAGTTCCAAACTCGTCAATTTCTTCTAAAAATCTTGGAGGAGAAGTTTTTCCAATTAAAACATCCCCAGATTCAACATAAGACTCTGGATTAACAATACCATCATCATCTAAGTGACGATAAGCTTCTTCAGAACGATACCCTCTTACTCCTTTTTCTGGAATTTCAAACTTATCTTCTTGTCCACCAGGATATCTTCTTTCAGAAGCTTCATAAGATCTAAAGAATGAAGATCTAGACATTCCTCTTTCTAAAGAAGATTTATTTAAAATCAATGAATCTTCCATATTATAACCTTCAAAAGACATTACTGCTACAACAAAATTCTGTCCAGAAGGTCTTTTATCATAATTAGTAGCATCAATGATACGTGTTTTAACTAAAGGTGTTTGAGGATGATGTAAAAGATGAGCTCTTGTATCAGTACGTAATCCATAGTTAGAAACATAAAGTCCTAATGCTTGTTTTGTCATACCCGCTTCCATAGTATTCCTTGGAGATGAATTATGATCAGAAAATGGAATAATTCCTGCACAAATACCTAACATAGTAGATGGATCAATTTCCAAATGAGTATGATCTTCATTCAAATAATTTAATCCCATAGCAATATATGAATTCTCTTCTTCTTCAGCATCAAGATACTCAATAACCCCCATGTTTATAATATCATCCCATTTAAGCTCACCATCAGCTATTTTTTCAATGTGCTCATCTTTAAGTAAAGGAACACCATTTTTAACCAAAATTAAAGGCCTTCTAGCTCTTCCAGGATCATTGAATATATATATTTCATCAGTTTCATCATAATAAGTAATATTCATTTCATCAGAAACTTCGCCTGACCTTCTTTTTTCTCTCATCTCAGTGACGAAATTTTCAGGATCTTCACAATTTCCGATTAATTCCCCATTTATATAAATCTTAGCTTTATTCACCTAACTCCTCCAATAAAAAATTAAGTAACATTTACATCATGAATAAATAATAATCAATAATTAATATTTAATGATTAATATTTAATAATTAATATTTAATAATTACTAGTTAATGATTAATTATAATAATTAATTATGAATAGTTAATAATAATTATAATAATTTATTTTATAATTTTAATTTTTACTCCAAAATGCCCATTTCTCTAATTGCTGTTTTAATATCTTCAGGATCTGAACCCTCAGAAATTTTACACATCAAAGCTAAATTTTTTACTAACCCACAATTAGGACCTTCAGGAGTTTCATTAGGGCAAATTTTACCAAATTGAGTTGGATGTAAATCCCTAGCTTCAAAATGAGGTTGACTTCTACTTAATGGAGAAACAACCCTTCTAAGATGTGAAAGTGTTCCCATGTAACTAGTTCTATCAAGTAGCTGACTTACACCAGCTCTTCCACCAACCCAATTACCAGTAGCAATAGCATGTTTAATATTTTCAGTCAAAACATCAGACCTTACAGCTTGTCTAATTGAAGGCTCTTTACCACGAGAAATACTTCTTTCAAGCTGATAACTCATATCTCTTGTAAGACTTGTAAATGCAACACGGAATAAATCTTCCATCAAATCACCAGAAACACGAAGTCTTTTATTAGTATAATGATCCTTATCATGAGGTTCTCTCATTTCATATATTACTTGAAGTAACATTTCACACATTTCAGCAAGATAAATAGCTTTACTTCCTCTCCTATCTCCTTCTACACCCATGTGTGGAAGCAAATACCTATCAATAACATCTTCAGCACGTTTAATACGATATTCTTCAGTCATGCCTTTTGCAACACGATTACCAATATATTTAATAGCTGCCTTTTGAAGATATTCTTCTCTCTCTTCCTTATTAAGACTTTCCATTTCTTTTGAATCGAGTTTTAATGCTGCTTCTGAAACTTGTATATCATCAGCTACAACCATTTGGAAATTAAAATCATCAGAGATAGCAGTGATAATTTCTTCATCAGTAGAAAGACCCAATGCTCTAAGCAATATTACAAGAGGAATTTCACCAGGAACATATGGGAAGGATATTCTTAAAAATACTCCACTTTTTCTTGGTTTTCTATATTCAAGAGAAATTCTTGCTCTAAAACCACTTTTAATAGAAGTAACAATAGCTTTAGCACGCCTATCTTCAATTTCACCAAGGCGTTCTAATATTATTTTATTTGGAGCTATTTCTTCCATAGTAACAACAGCTCTTTCAGAACCATTAACAATGAAATATCCACCAGGATCTTGTGGATCTTCACCTTTAGCTAAAAGTTCATCTTTATCAAGACCACTTAAATGACAAACATCAGATTTCAACATTAAGGGAAGTTCTCCAATATAAACTTTTTCAAGTGGATTTTCCTCTTCCCCATGATCCAATGCCATCTCTAAATACATATGTGCAGAATAAGTTAAATTTCTAAGCCTTGCTTCAGTAGGATAAATTAAACTCTTAGAACCATCAGCTTCTTTAGTAAATGGTTTTTGAATCTCAATTTTACCAGTCCTAAGTATATATTCTCCTTGTTCAAGAGTAATAGGCTCAGTTATATCAATAATATTTTGTATACGGTTATTTACAAAGTCATTATATGATTTAATGTGATGATCAACCAAATCATATTTATCAAAAAATGCGTCTACCAATCCCCATGTATTATTTTTCATGGACTTCCTCCAAAATAAAGTCTATATTAAAGTATGTTAAAGTATTATTATTAAATATATTAAGTTAATATTAGAATATATTAAGCTATATTAGAATATATTAGAATATATTAAAATATAATTAATTATATTAAATTATATTAGAATATATTAAATTATACAATATTAATATGAAAGATTATATTAAATCATGCAATATTAATATGATATTATTATATAATAATTATATAATGTTCATATTATATAATGCTTATATTAATATTAATTATATAAATGTAAATTATTAAATGTAAATTATGAAATAATATAAATTATGTGACCATAGTAATATAAATCATGAATAATATATTAAACAAAAAACAAAACTCAAAAAGCCATTTTATTCAAATAATAGACTTTATAATATTATAATACAGCTAATTAGATGATATTATAAATATTTGAATATGACTAATTAAATATATTTTCAGTTCAAATTTTTTAGCAGATTAGTAATTTATCAAGTCATATATCACATATATAAAATAGCTTTAATAGCTATTATTCACAAGTTCAGATATCAATTTACGATATCAAATTCAGTAAAATAAAAAACATAGAATTTAATAAATATTGCCAAATGATATATTAGATTCCCATAAATGTATAACCATAATGTATTTATATGTATTATCGTATTTATATGTATTATCAATATATAATTATAAAAAATATTAATTTATATATAGAAAATATATACAAATTAATAAGATATAATAATTACTAATAACAATTCTTAAATTTCATTAAACAGTACTTAACCAACAATAACCGAATTAATTATTTTATAATAAAAAAATTATCTTATAATAAAAGCTATTTATTATAATTTTCATCATATATTAGAATTTTATCATTATATTATTATATGTTATATATTATATATTTAGCTATATATTATATTTTTCTGATAATATATAAAAATATAATATTATAAAATTATTATAAAAGTTATAATGAATTAATATTAATCCAAATTATTTGATTACAGCGCTTAATATATTAAACTAATGTGATTAAAGCTGCCTAATGGTAAAGCTACCTAATGTAACTAGTCAACTAATCTATAAGTAATAAAAGTTCCAGCAGTAGGACTATCACGTGTAATTTCTAAAATATCTCCTTTTTTAGCATCAATAGATTTAACAACAGGATCATTAATCTTAATTTTAGGAAGATGCTCTATTTCAAAATCTAGATCTTTAAAAATTTTTTCTATTTCTGATTTAGATAAAACAGCATGACTTGGAACAAGTTCATGCTTTAAAATATCTTTACTCACAATATTTCCTCCGGATAAGAAAATTTAAATATAAAATTAGAACGGGCCCGACGGGAATTGAACCCGCGGCCGCTTGGTTAAAAGCCAAGCGCTCTGCCAGACTGAGCTACGGGCCCTGATTGAATACAAACAATTTATATTTAAATATACTTTCTCAAATATGTGCAATATAATTTAATAACAATTAAACTAGTAAATCAAACTAGTAGCAATTAAAAGTTGGTAACAATGAACCAATAATTATTTATCCACATACTATCTCAAATATACTAAATATATACAACGTATTTTAATTTAATACTTTAAATATATATTTAAACGCCCTGGCCGGGATTTGAACCCGAGTCGCGGGCTCGACAGGCCCGCATGATAGCCCCTACACCACCAGGGCAGGATTTAAATTTATTATACTAATTATTATATAATATTTAATACTATATAAATGTTTAACTATAATAACAAGTTAAAGAACTAAATTTTATTAAAATCAATTATAATTACTAAAAATTAATTCATGAATTTAATTATACATTATAAATTTTATATATTTATAATAAATTAAATTAATATAATCTTTAATGAATACAATCAACACATTATAGTTATAAAATTACTTATATATAAAGCTTATGGTTTTATATAAATTTCAAATAAAATAACGCAATTGTCTTAATTATTAATTAGTATTAAATTTGAATTTCTATATTTAATTTGAATTTTAATGCTTTAATATAAAATCCCGCCTGCCGGACTTGAACCAGCAACATTTGGATCTACAGTCCAACGCTCTGCCAAATTGAGCTAAGGCGGGCATTGATAATGGGACCACCCGGATTTGAACCGGAGTCTCAGGCTCCCAAAGCCCAAAGGATCGACCAAGCTACCCTATGGTCCCAAATTTACTTAAGTTAAACTATTCATTATGTTAGGATAATTTGTTTGAATTATACAAATCAAAACTCTATCACCCAGCACATTATAGTATGTTAAATTTAATCATATATATACTTTTTCATATTTTAACAAGTTATAGAATAATATTTTACATATTTAATTTTTTAAAGTTTATTACAATAAATATTGAAAGAAATATTTATAAAATCTAAGAATCTGCAAAAATCTAAGAATTAATAAAAATCTAAGAATCTATAAAAGTATAATAGCTTATAAAAGTTTAAGAATTTATAGAAATCCCTTCATATTATATCACAGATAAAAAAATTCTTTAAATAAGATACTAGTTAAAAAGACAATATATTTCAATCCAACATGTATGATAATAGTTTTGAAAGCCCCGGACGGGAATTGAACCCGCGACCACGAGATTACAAGTCTCGCGCTCCACCAGACTGAGCTACCGAGGCACATGTTTACATCATTCAATAATGCAACATCACTCTTTTAGTTTATTTTAGCTTAAATACTTTTCTAAATTTATAATTTTAATATTTCTTTAAAATAGTAAAAATAAGCATTTATAATATACAAGTATAATATATTACTAAAACTTGTAAAACTTGTAGTTCTTGTAAAAGCATTATCAAGATAATATTTTATTAAACAAGCATATAAATATTATTATATTATATTCTAGTAATTTTTAAATGTTAGAATATTAATTTATTAAATTATATTAGTTCTAAATTTAGAAGCAATAATCATAGAATTAAGATTAAAGAATATCAAAAAACATCCAATAAAAAATGAAACATATAAAAATTATTAATATTTATTAATAAAGAATATAAAAAATATAATTGAAAAATAACAATAGTTAAGAAATTTAATAGAATATATTATAATATATTACAAAATTATTAAAATATATTATAAAATTATTAAAATATTATAAAATTAGATATACTATAATGTTATTAGAATAGACTATAAAATTGCTAGAATAGATATAAAATTATTATAGGTTTAATATAAGTATGTGATAAAATGATTAAAGCTAATTCTAAAATTATAAAAGATATTATACAAGCATTGGAGAATGTAAAAAATAATATTCCACTTACACATTGTATAACAAATTATGTTACAATTAATGATTGTGCAAATGCTGTTTTAGCTATTGGAGGATCACCTATGATGGCAGATGATCCTGAAGAAGTTGAAGAATTTGTTGAAATAGCAGATACATTAGTTATAAATATAGGAAAAATGAGTCAAAGCCAAATAGAAGCTATGATAATTGGAAGTAAGCATGGAATGGAAACTAATACTCCTGTTGTTTTAGATCCTGTGGCTGTAGGTGTAACTGAACTTAGAAATAATCTTGTTCTTAAATTGATTAATGAATCTAAAATAGGTGTTATTAGAGGAAACATGTCTGAAATAAAAGCTATAGCAAGATTAGTAGAATTAGATGAAATATTATCACTAAATAAAGCTAAGAGTAAGGGAGTAGATGTTTCAGAAGATGATGAAATAACAAAAGCAAATCTAAATGATAATGGAACAATTGTAAAAGCATTAGCAAAAAAATTAAATATTATTATTATAGCTAGTGGAGCTATAGACATAATTTCCAATGGAACTACTACTTATGCTTGTGAAAATGGAGACCCAATAATGCCAAAAATAACTGGAAGTGGATGTATGTTAACTTCGATTATTGGGGCATTTTGCGGTGTTAATGACCCTTTTATTGGAGGACTAGCAGGTACAACAATTATGGGAATAGCTGGTGAAATAGCAGGTCAGGAAGTTAAAAAAGAAAATTCTGGAACTGGAACTTTCAGATCAAAGTTAGTTGATTATTTGTATAAGATAGATGAACAAACAATTGAAGAAAAAATAAGATTATATAAATTAGAATAAAGCTATATGAATTAGAACAAAGCTTATATGAATTATATAAAACTATATAAAATAATATAAAACTATAAAATACTGAACTAAAAAATTTATAAAATATTTAGCTAGTTATAGGTGGAAAGAATGGATAAGCTCGAATATGCAAATAAGCCTAACTACTCATTGTATCTTGTTACAGACAGAAATAATAAAAAAGATGAAGAATTTTTAAAAATTGTCGAAGAAGGTATTTTAGGAGGAGTTACAATTGTTCAGTTGAGAGAAAAAGATACTCCTACTGGAAAATTTTATGATATAGCTTTAAAACTTAAAAATTTAACTTCCAGATATAATATTCCACTAATAATAAATGATAGAATAGATATTGCATTAGCTATAGATGCAGATGGAGTTCATATAGGCCAAAGTGATATGCCTGCAAATATAGCTAGAAAACTGGTTGGAGAAGATAAAATATTGGGAGTATCTGCAGCTACAATTTCAGATGCATTGACCGCTGAAAAGTATGGAGCAGATTATATTGGAAGTGGAGCTATATTTCCAACTGATACAAAAGAAGCAGAATGTATAGATATAAACTATCTTAAAGAGATTATAAATAAAGTTAATATTCCAGTAGTTGCCATTGGAGGATTAAACGAAAATAACATTAATTCCTTAAAAGAAACAAATATTAAAGGAATTTCTGTTGTTTCTGCTATTATGAATAGTATAGACCCTAAAAAATCAGCAACAATATTAAAAAAAGAATATGATTATTTATAATTAAAATAATAATTATTTTACTGATAAAATAACAATAATTTAATTTAAAATAATATATTTAAAACAATAATCATCTTATATTTAAAATGATAATTATATTGTATTTAAACTAGTAATTATTGTATTTATATATTAAAATAGTAATTATATTATATTTATCTATTTAAAATAGTAATTATTGTATTTATGTGTTAAAATAGTAATTATATTGTATTTAAATAGTTATTATCTTATATTTATATCTTATATCTAAAATAATAATTATAAAAATAATTAAAGAATAAATTTATTTTTTAGCAGAGTCTATTAATGCCTCAACAGCAACTAATTTTTTACCAGAAAGAAGATTTATGCAGGCACCTCCACCACTACTAATATGATCGACATCATTTTCAAACCCCATTGCTACAGTAGCGGCTGCAATATGACCTCCACCAATTATAGAAAAACCTTCAGAGCTAGCAATAGCATTTAAAATGTCTTCAGTCCCCATTGCAAACTTTGGCTCTTCAAATACTCCTGCAGGACCATTTGCAAAAATAGTTTTTGCACTTCTAATAATCTTTGCATAATCTTTAATCGATTCAATCCCTATATCAAAAATAGAGAAATTAGGGATCTTATCAACTGGAACATCTTCTCTTAAACCTTTTTTATTTTGAATAGCTACATCTTTAGGATATACAATCTTAGAGCCATATTTTTTAATGAGTTTTTTAGATTTTTTAACTAAATAACAGTAATCTCTATCCTTAATAAATTTTTTATTAACTTTACCAATATCATATCCTGCAGCAAAAAGTAAAATATTAGCCACTAGTCCTGATGTTAAAACATAATCAGCAGTTCCATTTTCTAAAACATTTTTCATAACATCAATTGAATCATCAGACTTCATCCCGCCCAAAATAAAAACACAAGGATGTTCAACATTATCAATAGCATTTTGGAGAACTTTCAATTCTTTTTCCATTACTCTACCTGCTGCAGAGGGTAAAACGGGTGCAAAACCAACTAATGAAGGTTGAGATCTATGTGCAGCTGCAAAAGCATCATTTACGAATATATCTATTATTGGAGCTAAATTTTGAGGAATTAAAGTTTGAGACTGTTCTTCAGGAGATTTGCTAATAGATTCTTCAGAAAAAAATCTAACATTCTCAAGAAGAAGAATTTCACTATTTTTTAAGTTTTTTATAGTCTCTTTTGCTTCATGAGAAAAGATTGAGTCAATATATTTAACATCAATATTTAAATTTTTTGAAAGGACATGACTATGCTGTTCAAGTGTTGTAAAATCCTTTTTACCAGGACGACTTTGGTGAGCTAAAACAACAACTTTAGCACCTTTATTAGAAAGTTCTTTTAGTGTTTCACTATGTAATTTCATCCGAGTGTCATCTAAGATAATTCCTGAGTTAGGATCAACTGGTGAATTAATATCTACTCTGACTAGAACAGTTTTTCCCTCAATATCAAAATCATCAATCGTATTAAATTTAATTGTCATTCTATTCCCCAGGTCATAAAAATTAAATAAATTTAAATCTTACTAACTAAATTTATTAATGCTTCTTTAGGATTATCTGCCAATATTATTCCTGAAGCTAGAAGAACTCCAGAGGCTCCTAAATCCAAAGCTGCATGCATATCATCACCAGTAGAAATTCCAGCCCCGCATAAGACCTCTGTTTTTTTATTAATTTTTTTTACTTTTGCTACTGTTCCTTCAACAATTTCAGGTTCAGCTTGAGACACAGGAATACCAGACCCAATAAGTTCTGGAGGTTCAACAGCAACAAATTCTGGATTAAGAGTAGCTGCTGCTACACTAGTTTCAATATTATTAGTACATACTACTGAAAAAACATCTCGTTCTTTAGATGATTTAATAACTTCATCAATATCAGATAATTTCATTCTTTTCTCAGAATGATTTAATAAAGTCCCTTTTATCCCTGATTCAATCATACAATCTATAAGATTGCTTCCAGTATGCCCTCCAGGATTTATAGGATCGATATGCTGAGCTAAAATAGGAATATCAGTTTCTTGAGTTATTCTAAATATATCTGTAGCTTGAGGAGCAGCTGCCATAGTTATACCTGATTCAATAGCTGCAGACTCAAGATCTTTAGCTAAATTAAGTGCATTTTCTCCACTAGATTCTAAATAAGTCTTAAAATTTAAAATAACAATTGGTGTTTTGATTTTATTTATTGTCAAAAAAATTCCTCACTTAATTAATTATTAAAATATGAATATAATATAAATAAAAATTATTAAAACGTAAATATCACATTATTTACTATTAATAATATATTTTAGATTATTTTTAGTATTTAATAACTTTTGTATTTAATATATTTTTTTAAATTAATTTAATAAAAGTATTTCGTATAAATATTATATATTAATTTAATTATATTAAATTTAACTATTTTATAAAATAAATAAGTAAAAGAAATTATTTGAAATAGTGCTTAAAATAAATCATAAAAAATTATCCTAAAGTGAAAAATCTAATGAAAATAATGAAATAGATTAAAAATAGAATTAAAAAGAATTAAAAATATATAAAAAAATTTACAATTATAAAAAAGTCTATATAAATATATAAAAATTTACAATTATAAAAAAAAGTCTATAAAAATACAAAAAAATATTAAATAAAAAATATTAGATCTTAAAATAGAAATAAAATATAAAAATACTTTGTAACAAAGTAGCTACAAAGTTTTAACTATTTTATTTAACCTTGCACATGTATTGGAATAGTTTTTACTTCCATATTTTTTAGTAACTAATGAAGATTCAAAGTTTAACCATTTACCATTAAGCCTTACTTGAACCCATCTATGGTTTGAAACATATGAGTTTACACCTTGAACAATTCTAACCTTATATTTATTTGCTTTTAATTGTTTAGCTGCCCACTCAGCTAACCCCCAACAATCTCCAACTTTTGACTTTACAACACCTGAAAAAGTTGAAGGGCCTCCATTTACATGATTAAGATGCCTATTCATATATTTTTGTAAAACTGTTAAACCTTTAACTCCAGATAATTCCCCTGCTAATGGTAACTTAGCAGATTTTTTAATTTTTTTATCATCATTATCAGATTCAGTACATTTTACATATTTCACAGAATTGAAAATATTTACATAAATAGGATCTACTTTATTAGTTTTTACAAATTTATTATATCTACTTATTGCATCAAGATAATCTTTTTTATAGATTGTTAATGCTTTAGATTTCCAATAATAACTATCGGGATTGGAACCATTGGCAGATTTATATTTGTTAATGGAACTTTTCATCACTTTATAGTCACTTTTAGACATTTTAGTAGATTTGACAACAACTTTAACAGTTTTTGTTGTATTTTTATTTAAATCTGAACTATTTGTCTTTTTAACGACTTCTGAAGCTGCAGATGCTTTTATTCCGTTATTATGTGTCTTTTCAGAATTGATTTGACTATCTACATTTACTCCAAAAGGAGTTGCACAGACCATTAAAGCTAATGTGAATATTGTAATAATTACAACTATAGGTCCATATTTTGAGTATCTACTAATTATACCGCCTCCGAGCTATATAATCCAACTCATTAGAAATAAAAAATCTCAATAATTTTAAAACAATCCTAAGATTATAATACACAATAATATCTAAGTTTGAATGATATTTTAATTAAATAATGTTTTTAACAATAATTTAATTAAATGATGTTTTTAATAATAAAAAAATTTATATAAGTTTATAGAGTATTTTAAAATTTCAAACTCATAACTTAGACTTAAAAACTTTAAACAACTAAAAATTTTAAACATTATTAGAACTATAATTTTAGATTTTGATAAATCAAGATTTTAATTACTAACTTTAAAATCATAAAGCCACATTTTTTATCATCTTTTATTTAAAAGACTATAGTATATAAATGTTTTGAAAATTTTTTAGAAAGAAAGCTTAAATAAAGCTTTTTTTTACATATAAAGGACAAATCATAGGGATTGAAATTTGGTTTCTAAACAATGAAAAGACTATGAATAAGTATTTTAATAAAATATGAAAAGGACCATACCATTCAGATTTCAAATAAATAAGGACAAATAGAAAGAATTTTAAGAAAAAAAGAAATAAAAAACATTATCAAAAAATAAGTTCATTTAACCTTTTATAGTTAAAAAAAAGATATTTAATCACTTGAAAAAAGTAAAAATTTAATTTAATTTTAATGGCTTGAAAAATTAAATAGTAGCTATAGAATGCTATATATACAGTATAAAAAGCTATAGCTATATGCTAAAAAATTATATATGGATCTAATTAAAAATATAATATTATTTTTCTATCTATTATTCTATCTATTATTCTTTTATTATTACGTTTTTATCAACAGTTTCTTCATTTATTATATTTTTATTTATAATTTCTTTATTTATTATGTTTTTATCTATTATTATTCTAAAAGAACAACTCGACTGATCTCTGAATCATTGGTAATTTCTCTTCCAGTGAGGTCAGCTATCTTTTGAGCAAAATCAATTACTTCATTAAATGTAGGCATGTTATCAAGTGTTAATCTATCTCTAGAATAACCAACACACATATATGCTTTGATTTCTATATAGTCAGGGTTTGCAAGATCAATTAATTTTGCATAATTTTCATGATCAAACATGTTTTTATGCTTTACACATGTAGTTCGTATACATGTTCTTGAATCAAAACTATTTAGTGTTTCAAGTGATTTATTTATATTTAACCAAGCATCATTTATTTGAGGAGTACAAAGATCAACATAAGTTTTTTTATCAGGTGCATCTAAGGAAAGATATAGTTGTGTTGGTTCATTTTGAAGATTAGCCAACTTTTCATAAATAACACCATTACTAACTAAAAATGTTGTAAAATCCTGTTTTTTAAATTCAGCAATAAGGTCATTAATATCTGGATAAAACATAGGTTCGCCAGCTAATGATATAGCTGCATTATTTGGTTTCTTAGATTCTTCTAATTTTTTTCTATCTGCTTTATCATTACCAAAAAAACCACAAAGAAGTTTATTTTGAGCATGAATAGCATCTTGAATAATGGTCTTAGGATCATCATAATCACCCACCCATTTTGTTTTTGTAAGTGAGAGATCCCTCCAACAAAAAGAACACTTTTGATGGCAAAAAGGCACTGCAGGAGACATTTGAAGACATCTATGACTTTCAATACCATAAAATTTTTCTTTATAACAAAATCCTTCATTCAGAATACTTTTTTTAGTCCAATGACAAATTTTAACAGCAGAATGTCCCTTACTACCAAGAAAACGATACCCACTATATTCCAATTTTTTTTGATCTTCCAATGATAATGAAACATTTTTTTCTTGATTAATTAATGAATTTGACATAAATTATCCTTTGATTATATCCTTTAACTATAGTTTAACTATCTTTAAACTATCTTTTAACTATTTTTAAATTATCAATTGATTATAAAAACTATTCAACAAGAGAATTTCTAATTTCAACAGCTTTTTTAGCTGCTTTTTCCATTGATATTTCAAAAGGTATTCCTGCTTCTTCTAATATTTTTTGACCTTCTTCTTCATTAGTCCCAGTAAGACGTATTACAATATTTATTTTCCTTTTTGAAGAATCTAAAGCTTTAATAACACCTTTAGCCACATCATCAGCCCTTGTTATTCCTCCAAGTACATTTAAAAAAACTACTTTTACAGGAGAATAATTTAAAACAAGATTTAATGCTTTTTTAATAGTATTTTCAGATGCACCACCACCAATATCTAAAAAAGTAGCAGGATTTCCCCCATTAAGTTTTATCATGTCCATGCCAGTAAGAGTAAGACCTGCACCATTTCCAATAACAGCAATATCTCCTTCAAGTTTTACAAAAGCAAATTCCTTAGGTTTAAATGAATTAGCCTCAGCTAATTCTGTATGGCGGAAAAGAGAATCATTTTCAATTTCAAGCTTTGCATCAGCAGCAATCAAGCCATCATTTGTAAGTATAAGAGGATTAATTTCAGCTACCTGTGCATCATATTTATCAAATACATTGTATAACTTCCAAATGATACCTCCAACAGAAGAGATTAGATCGGAGCTAACACCCATTTTACGAGCAATTTCTCTTGCTTCATAAGGTAAAAACTCTTCTAAAGGATTAACATGATATTTAATGATTTTTTCAGGATTATCAATAGCTAATTGTTCAATTTCAACTCCACCTTCTATACTAGCCATAATAATAGGTTTTTTAGAAGACCTATCAATAGAAACAGTTAAAAAAAACTCTTCTTTAATTTCTGCTTTTTTTTCAACCAATAGATGCTTTACTTTTTCACCTTTAATTTCCATATCTAACAAATTTCCAGCTATTTCAAAAGCTTCACCAGGATCATCAGCAAATTTAATTCCACCCGCTTTTCCCCTACCACCAATCAAAACTTGTGATTTTAAAGCTACAGAACCACCCATCTCACTAGCAATTTCCATCGCTTCTTCAGGAGAATAAGCTACATGTCCTTCTAAAATACTAATTCCATTTTTTTTAAATAATTTTTTTGCAGCATGTTCAAAAAATTTCATATTTATAACACCCAAAACACTAAACTAGCATAATAATTCTAAAACTAATTTAATCAATATTCAACTACCATCCATTGCATATCCAGCTTCGAAAGCTTGTATATTTTTTTTCTCAGTTCCAGGAGGAACACTTTGTAAAATAGCTTCTTTAGCAGCATCATGAGAAATAACATTCGTAATTTTTGAAATAGCCCCTACCATAACAATATTAGCTACTATTTTAAGACCAACATCATTCATAGCAGTTTTAGTAACTCTTGCATAATATAAATTAATATTATGATCTCTTACAAAATCTCCTATTTCCGATTCATCAATCATATCAGGATCAATTATAAGAGTTCCCCCATCTTTTAAATCCCAAATATATGCCAATAATGCTTCATGAGACATTGCAACTAATATATCAGGACTTATTACTTTAGGATAGTGAATTTCATCATCAGAAAGTACAACTTCTGTTTTTGAAGCTCCTCCTCTCGCTTCAGGACCATATGATTGAGTTTGAACCGCATTAATACCATCAAATAGAGAAGCAGCTTTTCCAACAATTATCCCTGCTAAAATAACACCTTGTCCTCCAAAGCCCGCTATTCTAATTTCTTTTCGCATAAAAATACCTCTTATAAAATTAAATCTTATATAATTATTGATTATTATGTTAATTATAATATTAATTATCATGATAACTATTATACTAATTATTAACTAATTATTATATTAATTATTATTTAATCATCAAAATTATCAAGATAGGCTGATTTAATAGCTAAACTCCGACCACATTGTTCAACAGATAAATCACAAACATTTTCAGTAAGTTCTTTTCTAGGATTATTAACAAATTCTCCAACAATAAGTTTTCCTGCTAATTCTTCATCACTCATTTTATTTGCTTTCCGTATATTAACACTATTTTCTTTAAAAGCATTGATCATATCAACTGGAGACCTTAATTTATTTTTTCTACCATAATAAGTAGGACATTGAGAAATTACCTCAACAAATGAGAAACCTGGATTTAATAGAGCTTTTTTGATTGAATTTGAAAGTTGTAATGGATGAGCTGTAGTCCATCTTGAAACAAAACTTGCACCAGCAGCAGCTACAAGTTCAGCTAAGTTAAATGGTTTGTCCCTAGAACCATAAGGAGCAGTTGTTCCAAAACTACCTTCAGGAGAAGTTGGACTAATTTGTCCACCAGTCATACCATAAATATTATTATTAACACAAATAACAGTTATATTTATATTTTTCCTAGCACCATGAATAAGATGATTTCCACCAATAGAAGCAGCATCACCATCACCAGTAAATACAACAACATTTAAATCAGGATTACCCACTTTTAAACCACTAGCAAAAGTAATTGCCCTTCCATGAGTAGTATGAAGAGAATCACACTTAACATAACCAGGAATACGAGAAGAACAACCAATCCCAGAAACTAAACTAAGAGTATCGAAATCTATCTCTGCAGATTCCATTCCTTTAAAAAATGTATTTAAAGCTATCCCATTTCCACAGCCTGCACAAAATATATTAGGAAGACGGTCTTTTCTAAGATATTTCATAAATGGATTTTCATTATTTTTACTATTATTATCTTGTTTTTTAAGATTATTCTTATTATTTGATTCATTATTCACCATAATACCTCCTCCTAACTAATTTTTTTAATTTCCGATAAAATTTCATTAGGTTTATGAAGTTCTCCACCAATTTTTGGAATAAGGTGAACATCAGGTCGTTCATCAGCCAAACCAGCTACCCTTTCAACTTCATGGACAATTTGACCTAAATTCATTTCAACAACAATCAAATTTTTAGCTGTTTCAGCTGCTTTCAATATTTGATTTTCTGGGAAAGGCCAAGGAGTATCAATTTTAATTGAACCAACTTTCAAACCTTCCTCCCTTGCATTCTGAACAGCAGTGAAAACTGATCTTACAGGAGCACCATAAGAAATAACTATAGTGTCAGCATCATCACAAAAAGACTCATGAACAGATACAATTTTTTCACGATTATTCAATATTTTATTACATAATCTAGAAACTAACTTTGTATGAGCTATTGGATCAGAAGAATCAGGATACCCTCTTTCATCATGAGTTAAACCAGTAACTGGAATATTATATCCTTCACCAAAAGGAGCCATTGGAGGAATTTCATTATCACCAGCTTTAAAAGGAAGATAAGGATTAGAAATATCAAATTGTTCTGGTTTCTCTTTCGGCATAACTCTTTTTTTTATCTCAACTTTATCAGGAATATTTATTTTTTCCCTCATATGCCCAATTACTTCATCAGCAGCAATAATAACAGGAACCCTATATTCTTCAGCTAAATTAAAAGCTTTTATAGTAAAATCAAAAAATTCTTGAACAGAAGATGGAGAAATAGCTATTGGTTCATAATCCCCATGAGAACCCCATCTTAATTGCATCATATCTCCTTGAGATGCCATTGTTGGTTGACCAGTAGAAGGACCTCCTCTTTGAACATCTACAATAACTAAAGGAGTTTCAGTAATATGAGCATAACCTATATTTTCTTGCATAAGAGAAAAACCTGGTCCAGAAGTAGAAGTCATAGCTTTTAAACCACTCCAACTAGCACCAATAACCGCCCCAATAGCAGCAATTTCATCTTCCATTTGAAGAAAAGATCCACCATATCTTGGAAGAAATGCGGCTAAGTCTTCAGCTACCTCAGTAGAAGGAGTAATAGGATATCCTGCAAAGAATCTACAACCTGCTTTAATTGCGCCATGAGCGCAAGCTTCATTTCCTTGAACAAATAATTCTTCAGTCATTTTAAAACCTCATATCTCCCTATTTATCATCACTAATATTTTCATCATGATCATCTTTATTATCATCTTTACCATGATCATCTTCATCTTCTACAGTTATAGCTTGATCAGGACACATTAATTCACATAAGTGACATTTATTACATTTTTCTTCATTTTCAGGAAATGGTAAATAAACACCTTTCTTATTTTCCTTAGATGATTTTTGATAAACATGTTTAGGACACGATTCAATACAAAGATCACATCCTTTACATAATTCAGAGTCTATTTTAATCATGAAAATCTCCTATAAGATAATTTTTAATATAATAATTTTATTAAATCTAAAAAAGTTATATGCAAACATCCAACTATTTGTATCAATTTAAATCTCTATATATATCTAATATTAACAAATATTACTTATTAATATCTTGTTGATATCTTAGTTAAACTTACATTATTATATAATATTTTTATTATGATATATAGATTATTCATGATAATTAATAAAATTATTCATTACAAAAAAAACAATGCAAAAATGAAAAAACAAAAGAATAAAAATAAAAATAAGACGAAAAATAAAATAAAGAATAAAAACAATGGATAAAAATAAAAATAAAGCAAAAAAATAATTAAAGCAAAAAATAATGAAAAATAATGAAAAATAATTAAGAATAATTAAGAATAATTAAATAATGAAAAATAATTAAGAATAATTAAAAATAATTAAAAATTTACAATAAAAATTATATTTAATTATTTCATAGCTTTTAAACGAACTTCAGGTTCTAAAGCTCTTGGTTCAGCTGCAACAATAGCTGCACCTTTAGCTACAACAGTCATTGGATCCTCAGAAATAGATACTGGAATTGATAATTCATCACAGATTCTTTCTTTAAGACCTTTTAACTGAGAACTTCCACCAACAGCAACGCTATTATGATAAACACCAGTTATTAACTCTGGAGAAAGTCTTTCTAATACTAAATTTAACCCATTAATAATTTCCTGCATTATTGGTTCAGCAGCATCAGCTACGAGTAAAGAATCAATCACAACTTTTTTAGGTCTGTTAGTTTCAATAGATTTACCGATGATTTCAGTAGTTTGAACTTCTAAATCTTCACTACAATGGAACATACCCACTTTAATTTTCGCAGCTTCAGCATCATGTATACCAATTCCAACATTATATTTCTCTTTAACAAGATCTACAATATTATTATCAATATCATCTCCACCAACTCTAACAGTTTCAATATCAGTTATTCCACCAAGAGAAATAACAACTAAGTCAGTAGAACCTGCACCAATATCAACAACCATAGTTCCATCAGGTTCTGCAATAGGTAATCCAGCCCCAATAGCAGCAGCTAATCCTTCACTAATAACTAAAATATAATTTGCACCAGCATCTCTACCAATTTTTTCAACAGCTCCTCTTTCTACCTCAGAAGAATCTCCAGGAATACCAATAACAATTCTACCGACAGATTCACCTTCTTTAATGCCTATTTCCATAGCTTTGACAAGTAATGCTTGAGCTTGAGCAATACTCTCAATAACACCTTTTCTTAAAGGTCTAAGTGCCACAATATCTTCAGGAGTTCTTCCAAGCATTAATTTAGCCTCTTCACCAACAGCTAAAACAGAAGAAGTGTCTTCTTTTTTAACAGCTACAACTGAAGGAATTTGATACAAATCGAATTTATCCCCAGATGGTTTTGCAATTACAGTATTTAAAGTACCTAAATCAATCCCTAAGCTATTAGTAATTCCTTTTTTAGGTTCTATTTTTTTATTATTATCATTACTTCCAAATAGTTTCATACTAATTCCTCTTATATTAATTCCTCTTATTAATAATAATTTAATTATTATTTAATTAATTTATTGATTAACAATAATGAATTATAATTAACAATGAATTAAATATATAAATACATAAAAATTTTATTTATTTTAGAATATTTTTATTTTAGAATATTATTTTAAAAATATTATTTCAAAATTATTATTTCAAAATTTTATTATTTTAAAATTTTATTTATTCTCAACAATATCTTTGAAATCAATTAAAAATACATTATTCTTATCAGCAATTTTTCTAATTTTCCCAATATCTTCTTCATTTTCAATTGATATAAGAATCGTTGATAAAACAACATCACTCATATTAAATAATGGAGCTAACATAGTCTGTAAAAAATTAGGGAGGTTAATTCTTAGATGTAAATCAGTTTCAATAAATCCAGTAGTTTGATCTTCTAATAATATAGAAAATTGAGAATTATTTCTTTCTGCATCCCCTACAAGTTTTTTAAGAGCATCATCTGGAGCCACAAGTAAAGTTAAATTAGGTTCATTGCCTACATAAAAAGGAGCAATTTGAATATAAGCCCCTCCATTCTCTTTACAGACATAGCTAAGTTCACGTATTTTATCAGAGTCTCCATATAACATGATAAAATCAAATTTTTTATGAACATAAGATTCTTCCAAAGTAATATGTTCTCTGAAGAGTATCTTAACACGATCTTTAGAAGCTATAGCTGTGTAAGCAATGTTATTAACTAGTTCTTCATTTCCAGCAGCAACACACCATAATTTGTCTGAACTTTGTTCATTAGAAACTTTAGCAGCTTTTCTTAGAACTTGTATTTTATCTTCTATCATATGTTCACTTCCTGTGTACAATACACTCTAAAGAGATGTGAATTTAACCATTCTTTAAATTAAAAATTATAGATAATTATTAAGATAAAAGAATAATTAAAAATATTGTAAAACAATTTTATAATGGAAACTTAAATTTAAAATCTTTTTTACTCCAAAATATTAAAAATCAAATGAAATTTTTTTAAAAATTATGTACTTACCATGTAACATAATAAGATTTATTCTATTAATATTTAAATTTATTCTTTTATAATCTTCATATATTTTTCATTGGTAATATATAAATTAACTTATATAAATTAAGTTAAATTTAAAAATAAAATTTATAAAAATAAGTAAAATAATTTAATTTATGTTTAAAAACTATATAATTGAAAAATATTTTTTAAACAAATTCAACTAGCTTTTAACTAGCTTTTAACTAGCTTTTAATTAAGTTTTAACTAAGTTTTAACTAACTTTTAACTAACTTTTAATTATTTTTGAATATTTTCATTAATATCTTCCTGAATATCTTCAATAAACATTAAAGGATAGTTTAACTCTTCAATAAACTTCATCCTTATAATTGCTAAAGTTTTATTGACTTTTGAGTAAATTTTAACATCTATCATATCTCCAGTTAGAGAAGTGTATTCAAATTCAGATATTTCTCTTTCTAAAATATCTAAGTTAATATCTACTTCAACTTTTTCAATAGCTGGTTGAAGAGAAAGTGATTTCTCAATAGCAAGTTCTAAACTATTTACAGTCTCCTTATTTACAGGAGTGCCAATAAACTGGTGAAAAAGAGCACCCATACTAATTGCTCCTTCAAATATTGCTCTTTCTCTAAAAGTAATATTAGAAAAAAATTCTTTTTCAACATTCAACATAAAAAATTCACCATAAATAAAATTTCAATTTTCAAATCAAGTACTAAAGTCTCCGTTTAACCAATTAATTTTAGAAGCTATTATATCGGGGTCAAACGGGACAAAATATGCAAAGAATAAAGCTCCAGATATAATTAATACCGCAATTAAAATATACAATCTATCCTCTTTAATTGGATAAAAGTATGAAAGAATTAAACCTAAACCTAAAAATAATAAGCAGATTATTAAAGCATTTTGAGTATTAGGATTTTCTTTTGTAATTGTCTCATTTAATGGACCCAAACTACTCATATCAGCAGTAATTATCAATCTATTTGTTGTAAACCCTGGAGGATCGCAGGTGATTAAATATAATCTTTGAGTATCATTATGAACTGGCAATAAATAGCTAGCTGGAACTATAGTTGAGTTTTTAACTGTGTAATTAACCTGACCTATTCCAGGCCATTCCAAAGTAACTATATCTCCTGTTTTAAGCTCATTTAATCGCAAGAAAGGAGAACTATAACTTGTCCTATGACCAAATAGGATAACATCTCCCTTTGTAGGAAGCTTGGAAACTTCTTCATGATAAACACCCTGAGAAATAGAAACATTATTAACTTTCTCATTTACCCCTATAGAGGGAATCAAAACCACAGGGGATGAAAGGTCTTTCTCAATTGACAACTTTGATGAGTAGTATGAAACTTCTAGTAAAGCATACATACCCACTACTAAAAGACCTATAATAACCACAACTGTTGCAATTTTTACCAAAATATCACCAAAATATTAAACAATGACTATAATTAATATACTATCACTAATATAAATAAATTTAACTATATATAACATTTTACTGCTTAAGATTAAAATAATCAAACATGATAACAAGCACAAATAATTATAAACCTCATTATTAAATAAATATATTAGATAAAACTCTTATTAATATATTTATAATAATTTAAGTCATTATATAAGTTATGATTATAAAATAAGTTAAAATTATCCATTAAAATTTAATAGTATATAATCTATATAAAATTATATAATTCTATATTAAATACTATACTAATTATATGTTATATATATATTATATTTATACTATAAAATTATATTTATTTTAATAATAATATACAGCTAAATATTACGAATATTATACTTATGAATATTATGCTTAATATTAATACTTAATACTAATACTCAATATTAATACTCAATGCTAATACTTAATGCTAATACTTAATAATAATACTTAATAATAAATAGTTTACCTATCAATTATTAAATTAATCAACTTAATTAGATTAATCAACTCAATCATACTAATAAATCAATCATATTATTATATTTATTAAATTAGTAGTTAGTAAATTAATATTAAGTAAATTAATATTAGATTATTTATAATTATTTATAGATTTAACTAAAATATGCTTGTTTTAACTCATTTATCATCCAATTAGGAGCATTTGAAGTAGGTATAGTTAAAATTATATTATCCATATTATTTATAACATGAGACACGTCTTCTCTTGGAACCTCTATTAATAATAAATATTGAACATCAATTTCACCTAAACTAGACTTTCTCTCATAATCAGAGAGTCTTAGGCCATATTTATTTAAAATAGAAGCAAAATGTTCCTCATTATAGCCTCCAGAAATTGATCCTCTAATCATTTCTTCAACATCAGTTGAAAATGAGTTGCTGTTTTCGATTTGATTTGTATTATTCCCATTAATCAAAGTTCTAGATTTAATATAGTTAGCATCTATAACACCACTATCTTTTGACCTCATAATAGCAAGAACTGTAGAACCACTAATGTCTGGAGAATTGTCTATTAAATTAGAATTTTTATTAGTAGTTGTTAAATCAGTATTTTGATTATTATTCTCATTATTAGAATCATTAGTAGAAATATTAGATCCTTCTGTAGAATCATCTTCATTTGACTGAATTTGATAGCTACTATTAGATAAAGTGTAAATATCAACAACAGAACCTATTGATATTAACCCCGCTCCTGCCTGTAATCTATCAATCAAAATAGGAACTGCAACAGTATCTGGCTTCTCAAATGCAATATTAGACAATACAATAGCATCATTTTCACTTATAAATAAACTAGCATCATTTACATCCATTATAACATTTTTAGGATTACCATTATTACTAGAACTCATACTGAAATCTTTACTATAATCTTTAATAGAATCAGAATTTTCTTCACTGCCCCCAATAGAAATACCTTGCTCATTTGTATCATAATTTAGCATAACTCTACCAAAAACATCTTTAGTTTTATTTAGCTGTTTACTATGATATTCTCTCCACGAACTAGTAGCAGGTCTTAAAACATCAATAGCATTTACCTCTTCAGGAGATTTAGCTAATTCAATTTCTGAAGTAAGTGCTAAAACGTTGTTATCAAGAGAAAGAGGTCCTTTAAAAAGAGAATTTAATTCATTTAACTTATTAGTCTTAGCTGCAGCCAAATCATTTTGATAAGGTTGATAAAATAAAAAATAGTAAGAAGAAAATAATACAACAATAATTATTAAACCAAAAATAGCTGCACCAATGATTGTTTTTGATTCATTATTATCTTCATTAATACTCCTAATATTATTATTATCAATATTATTATTACTAATATTATTACCAATATTGTTACCAATATTACTACTAACGTCATTATCTACATTATCAATATTATCCTTGTTATTAGTATTATTACTATTATTTAAATTATTAATACTTTTATTGAATAAACTTTTAATACTTTTAATAGGATTTTTATTTTGTTTTATATTTTTAATATTTTTTTCTGACTTAAATCTTCTGGATTCAATTCTCTCTGATTTATTTCTTTTTGACTTAATTTTTCCTAGTTTGTTTCTTCCTAATTTAGTTTTTCCTGATTCAATCCTTTCAAGTTTAATTTTATTAATATTTTCAACTTCATCTAAATAATTATGATTAAATTTATCAGAGCTAATTTTATTATTGTTAGCTTTATCAGGATTATTATAACTATTTGGATTATTAAAACTATAACTGCGATTATTTATGAAATTTTTTCTGATATTTTTAATATTTTGTATAGTATCAATATTTTTTTTATCATGGCCCTGTTTATTATTAGATTTATCAGATCCATTATATTTGTAATTATCATTAGATTTACCATATTTATTATTATTAACCCCTTTCTTTAATTTATTTTTTAAAAAATTTCTATTTTTAAAATCATGTTCTAAATTATTAATAAATTTTAATGATCTTAATTTATCCATTGAAGTCGAATTAAATGATTTTAATCTATTAAATAATTTCAATTTACTGAATAATTTCGATTTATTGAATAAGTTTAATTTATCAATATCAAATTTAGAATTATTTTTTTCACCATCATCTTCCAAATTACCAAACCTCTACTGAAAAATAGAATGTTATCATAGAGGAAAGAAGCTAGAAAGAATATAAATGCCTTGTTCATTCGTATATTTAAGATATTCTTTGTATTAACCAAAAATACCTAAGCACCGAAAATCTAATGCTAAAAAATCTAAGCACTAAAATTACCTAAACACCAAAATACTTAAGCCAAGAATACCTAAACATCAGAAAATAATAATTATTTCTTAAATATATGCTTAATTATTCCCATAAGAATATATAATATAGTTATTATAAAAATGATAGTTGCAGGGATATTTATGCCCATATAAATTAGTTTATACGGAACAATAGTTAAAATGACCAATATTGCACAAATAAGCAATATTTTTGGATTATTTAGTTTTGAATACTTAATATTACTTATCATTAAAAATCCAACTACTATCATTAAAAACATAGCCAAGTATATATTAAAAAATCCAGTTAATATAAATGAAGCCAAAATGATTCCTGCAGTTGGAATAGGTATTCCAATAAATCCATTAAAATCTATCTTCTCAGCAATAACATTAAAACGAGTAAGGCGTAATACTCCACAAATAACCACAAATAATGATATAATAGCTAATAAATAATCCAAATAATGAATTTGACTAGATAAACCTAAGATTTCCATATAAATTTTTCCTGAACAATACAAAAGTATTCCTGGAGCAACACCAAAAGAAACAATATCAGATAAAGAATCAATGTTTTTCCCAAAACCATGATTATCAACTCTAGATAATTTTCTAGCTACCCATCCATCTAAAGAGTCAAAAATTAGTGCAATAATTATGAAAGTTGCAGAAATAACTATCTGGTTATTTATAGCCATCAAAATCGCTAAAAACCCAAATGATAAATTCAACAATGAAATCAGATCAGGCACTGCCATGAAACATCCTATATTAGTTTTTTTTAATTCCATAATTTGACTCCTAAAAATGTTTTTATTTTGATTATTTATTAATATTTGCTTTTAAACGGCGAAAAAAAGATAATAAAGAAACAAATTATCTAAAACAAGTAAATTAAATCATATGAAATAAATTAAACAGTTTTAAATAAATGTTGTATTAGTCTTTATATTTGTATTGTTCTTTATATTTTCAATTTGAATAGTTATAGTTTAAATTCGAATATAATTATTCTATTATTATTTCTATTATTATAAACTTGTTAATAAATGAGATAAATAAATTTTGTATCACTTCTTTAAAAAAAAATATAAAAAAAATATAAAAAATATAAAAAAAATATGTTAAACACATTAATAAAAATAACATTTATAAAAAAATAACGTATTATTGTAAAAGTTATTGAAAAATTATAAAAATTCTTAAAAGTATAATTAAAATGCAAAAATTTTGTAAAAGTTCAAAGTAAAACGTTAAAATAAAAATTATAGAAAATTAGTTATTTATTGCATATCTGTTTAGAGATATATTAATATTTTTTAGTAATATATTAATATAATAAAAAATCAATAATAAATAGTGATCAAAATGAAAGATTTAAATGAAAAAAACTTTTTTAAATTTGAAAGAAAAAAATTAGATTTCCCTTTCTATAATGATAATCCTAAATTAAGCATTGCACGATGGGTTCTTTTAGCAATATCAGTTATAATACCTTTTATATTAATTTTCACGCCCCATTCATTTGGAGGGCGTTTTGAAAATTTGCTATATTTTATACTGCCTTTTTTATTTTTTGGTATTGTAACAAACTGGAAATATGATTTAATATGTAAAAAATTTCAAAAAAATGATTTTAAGTTAATTCCAATCTTAATAATCTTAGAATTTATTTTCTCAATTACTGTAGGATTTATCATGATGCATATTTTTAATATGCATATCCAAAGTAATCCTGTTTTTACAGAGTTAAATTCATTGTTTTTCTGGGTATTATTCCCTTTTCAGATTTTTGGTGAAGAGCTATTGAAAATTATACCGTTTTTAATATTTTTAACAATTTTTTACAAAGTTACTGAAAATAGAAAGATAAGCATAGTTATTTCAACAATAATTGTTTTAATAATATTTGGATTAATACATTTACCTGCTTATGATAATTTAATTTCTGTATTGCTTATTCAGGGATTGGGATCAATATTTACAATGTTTGCTTATTTGAAAACAAAGAACATTTTTGTATCCTTTTTAATACATTTAATCTTTGATACAATAACATTTTTACCAGGTTTACTAATATTATAAAAATATAATCATTATTATAATCATTATAATAAAATTAATTGATTATTATATTATTATAGTTAATTCTATTATTATAGTTATAAATAGTATTATAATCTAATAATTTATAAAGAAATTATACAAATTAATTATTATAAAATAACTATAAAAATAATTATAGAAATAATTATAGAAATATTAGAAAATAATTAGTATAATAATCAAGATTAAATTATTAATTTAAAAATATTAGTAAAATAAATGGTATAAATAGTAAAATAAATTATAATAAGCTTATTAGAAATAAAATTATTAGAAATAAACTTACTAGAAATAAACTTATTATATTTTAAATCATAATATTTTTCATTAATTTTTTATTTTCATATTATTTTCATATTTTTTATTTTTACATTTTTATTAATTCTTTATTAGATTGTTTTTACAATTTCAGAATAATCAATGGTGAACAAATGAACATTTTAGGAATAGATGAAGCAGGGCGAGGTCCTGTAATTGGTCCATTAATAGTTGCAGGAGTTGTAATTCCTGATGAAAAGATTCCGGTATTAGAAAGAATGGGCATAAAAGACTCAAAAAAATTAACACCAACACGAAGAAAAGTTTTATCCCGAAAATTAAAAAATATGTTTGAATATGAAACTGTTGAAATAACAGCCCAAGACATTGATAAATTAAGGGCAAATGATGTTAATTTAAATGAAATAGAGAAAATAGCTATGTTAAAAATTATTAATCAATTAGATTGTGACTGCGTAATTATAGACTCTGTTGATGTAAAACCAAAAAGATTAGAAAAGGAAATAAAATCTATTACAAGGAGCACTAATGTTATATCTGAGCATAAGGCCGATGATAAATACATTCAAGTGGCAGCAGCATCTATAATAGCCAAATATGAAAGAGATATGATAATAGAACACTTAAAAAAGGATTATAGAAAAATAGGGGAAATGGGATCAGGATATCCAAGTGATCCTAAAACTAAAAAGTTTTTAGAAAAATTTACTTACGATGAGATGCCAGATATAGTTAGAAAATCCTGGAAAACAGTGCAAAATATTAAAAAAAGCTCTAAAAAGAATTAAATAATTTATAATTAAATTTAAATCATTATCAACTTAAATAATAAGCTAATTTTTAAATAACTTTTAAATAATACTTATATAATATTTATATCTTATTTAACTATATATTTCTAAATAATTTCTAAATAACTTCTAAATAGCTTCTGAATAGCTTCTGAATAATTTTTAAATAGCTATTAAAAATAACTATTAAATAATTATTAAATAATTTTAAATAGTTATTAAATAAAATTTTTAAATATATAGTTAAATAAGATAATTGTTAAATAATTATTAAATAAAATAATTGTCAATATAATTTTAATATAATTGTTAATTATTAATTGATAATAATTAAGAGAATATATTAATAATATTATTTAGGAAAGTGATAATATCATTAATAAAATAGATAATTTATAATATAAAAATTTATGAAATACAATTTTGTGATACAATTTTGTAATATACAAGTTATAATATACAAATCTATAATATATAATTTTATAATATAAAAATTTATAATATACAAATTTATAATATACAAATTTACATTGTTATAATAACTACTTAGAGGATAATATGATAATCGAATTTTTAACAGGCATATTTAATAGTCTTTTAGAGATATTCCAAAGTGGAGGAATAATAACATACATAATAGTTCTTATCGGAATTTATGGTTTACTAACATCAATACAAAAAATACGTTATCTTAGAAGTATAAGTAAATCTGATACTACTGAAATTATGGGAACTGTCATAGAAGCAATGAACAGAGGAGGTGCTATCGAAGCACTAAAATCAATAAGCCACTACAAAAATCCTGTTTCAAAAATTATATCTGAAGCTCTTAAAATAGGATATAAGAATAAAACTGAAGTTGAAGAAGGAATGGAACAAGTTTTCATTGTTGAATTAAGTAAAATGACAAAGGGTCTTAATACTTTAAAAACAATAATTGAACTTGCACCATTTTTAGGACTTATTGGGACAGTGATTGGTATTTGGATGACTTTTAGAACATTGGGAGTTGAGGCAAATAGTACTGCAATGGCAGAAGGAATATATATTGCACTTATCACAACAATAGTTGGTTTAGCTACAGCAATTATATTATTACCAATTCAAACTTATATAAAAAGCCTCATATCTACAGAAATGGATAAAATAGAGTTAGCTAATAAAATGACTAACTGGAGTTACGCAGTTGCTAAAATTAAAGTTAGTGAAAATGTACCTTGTGCATTAGAAGCATTAAAAGAGGCTGAAGGAATAGTTAACACAAGAGAGATAATTGGAGATGATATTACCCAATCCAACATACAAATATCATTTAAGCCAAGTATGCTTGAAAAAAGTATAAACAATATCATATTAGAAAAATGTGATATAAAATCAGAAATAACTGAAAGTAAATTGAAACAATAAAAACTATGAAGGTATTATATGTCATTAGATATTGAAAGACATAAAGAAAAATTAAAGGATACAAGTCCCCAATTTAACCTTGTTCCATTTATTGATATTTTATTCACACTATTAATATTCTTAGTAGTTACAAGTAGCTTTAGTGGTGGAGGAATCCAAGATGCTACAGATGGTGCTACAGGAAAACCTAATATAACTGATACAACTGGGAATTCTGAGTATTATTTAATACCAGTAGCAGGTTTAGAGAAGGTTATTGTGAATGGACAAGATATGTCCCCACTTATTAAAGATCATGCCATAGCTGTTCAGACGAAGGTTATAGATGAAGGAGAAATTAGTATAAAACCAAAAGAAAGATCTATTATTATTGTAACACCTCCAGGCATGAGTCCAGAACAAGCAGTACGTTCTCCAAATTGAAGTACCTAAACTGGAAATTAAACAAAAACAATAAATTTTGAAATATTTTTTATTAATATTATTAAGAATATTATTACTAATATAATTATTAATATTTATTAATTCTATTACTAGCATTTTTATATTACTAGTATTGATTATATTATTATTGTTGTTTATTATTGTTATTAATATTATTATCTAATTTAAGAGAGAATAGCTAAATAAATAAAAAGAATAACAAATAAAGAAATAATAAAAAAATAAAGAGGGAATAAAATGTATTTAGGAAGAATAGTATCCGCAGGAATGAATAAAGAAGGAAATCCATTCATAGCATATAGAGTATCTAGTAGGTCTTTTCCAAATAGAATGGCGAAAAGTTTTAAAGATAAAGCAGCTATAATACCAAAAGAAGGATATGAAACAGATATATTTGAAAATGCATATATAGCTTACAATTGTGTCAAAATCATTGATAACATAGCCATAGTTTCTAATGGATCCCATACCGATGTTATAGCAGATAAAATATCTGTAGGAATGAATATAAAAGATGCTTTGACAATATCCTTAATGGCAATGGATTATGAAAAAGATGATTATAATACTCCTAGAATAGCAGCAGTTATAAAGCCAAAAACTAATGAAGAAGAATATGAAGGTTATATTGGAATAGTAACTCATGAAAAAATATTAGTAGAGAAAATAAGTAAAAATAAAGCTTTTTTCATATCAACATACGAATGCCAATCTCCTAAAGAAGTAGATTTTATAGCAAGTGATTCAGAATCCTCTGCAAAATTCATACTTGATGAAGGTGAATTTGAAAATTTTACAAATCCTGTAGCTTCTGTAGGGTCAGTGTTTGATGGAAAATGGAAAATCAAATCAATAAACTTGTGATTATTTATTAATTATTATATTTAATTAGAATTAATAAGATATAGAATCAATAAGATATTAAATATAAAAAATATATTAAATATAAAAAATCAATGGTTTTAAATTATGAAATTAGAACTTTTTGGATTAACAGAAATTCCTTTAGTAATAAAAGGAGAGGATATTGATGAGCTAATATTATCTTCTCTTAAAAAACAAAAAGACAGCTTGAAAAATGGAGATATAATATTAATAGCAGAAACACTAATATCAAAAGCTGAAGGAAATTATATTGACTTAAAAAAAATAAATCCTAGCTCTAAAGCTAAAAAATTAGCAGAAAAAAGTAAAAAAGATCCAAAACTTGTTGAATCAATAATCAATGAATCTAAAGAAATTATAGCAGTCGGTCCTGATTTTATTATTAGTGAAACTAAACATGGATTTGTTTGTGCAAATGCAGGAATTGATGAATCCAATGTTGAAGAAGGATTAGCCACCCCAATGCCAATAGACCCTGATAAATCAGCAAAAAAGATTTATGAATCTTTAAAAAATAAAACTGGAAAGAACATAGGAGTTATAATAACTGACACTCAAGGAAGAGCTTTTAGAAATGGGGCAGTGGGTGTAGCTATTGGTTGTATTGGAATTTCCCCCATTTGGAAGAGGATTGGAGAAAAAGACCTTTATGGGCGAGAACTTCAAACTACTGAAATAGGTGTTGCAGATGAATTAGCTGCTGCTGCATCACTTTTAATGGGTCAAGCCAACGAAGGGGTTCCAATAGTAATAATAAGAGGCTTTGAAAATTTTGATAAACTAAAAAATACTCAATCAAATATAAAACCATTGATAAGAGAAAAAGAATTTGATGTATTTAGAAATTAATCATTTTAAAAGAATATTCTTATATAATAAATTATTTTTATATAGTAATTTTGTTTATATAATAATTTATGTTTATAGTAATTTATTTTTATAAAATAAATTTATAAAGAGATCAGGAGATAATTAAATATGGGAACTGAGTTTTTAAAAATAAAAGAAGCAGATGAAGCAAAAAAAATCATAAAAAATCTTTTTGATGAACTTTATCCCCAAAAATCAATAAATATTCCTATTGAAGATAGTCATGATCAAGTTATTTTTAAAGATATTGCTGCCTTAATGGATCTTCCTCCATTTAATCGTTCACTTATGGATGGATATGCTGTAAAAGCAGAAGATACATTTGGAGCTACTGATGAAGCTCCTAAAATATTAAAGTGTATTGATAGTATTGAAGCAGGTTCATTTAGTGAAAAAACGATTGAAAATGGAGAGTGCATTGAAATAAGTACCGGTGCACCTATTCCAAATGGATCAGATGCAATAGCTATGGTTGAATTTACTGACCGAGAAAATGAAAATGAAGAATATGATAAGATTTACATTTTAAAAAGTGTAGCTCCAAATCAAGATGTGGCACTTCAAGGGTCTGATATTAAAAAAGATATGCTACTTTTAAAAGAAAAAACAATCATTAGTCCTGATAAGATAGGTGTTTTAGCAGGTCAAGGTATAAAAGAGGTTGAAGTGTTTAAAAAACCTAAAATTGGAGTAATATCTACTGGAAACGAGCTTGTAATGGAAAATGAGTCTATTGAATATGGTAAAATATATGATGTTAATAGCTATTCTATTAAAAATGCAGCCATATCCAATGGAGCTGAAGCTGTTTCTAAAGGAATAGTAAAAGATAATTACCATGAATTAAAAACAAATATAGAAAATTCACTTAAAGATTCAGATATTATTGTTTGTTCAGGTGGAACTTCAGCAGGAGTTGGAGATGTATTAAGAAATGTTTTAGAGGATATTGGAGAAGTAATTCTTCATGGAATTTCAGTAAAACCAGGAAAACCTACAATTATTGGAAAAGTAGGTAAAAAGGTTGTTATTGGGCTTCCAGGAAATCCTGTATCAGCATTAATCATTTTTTATGTTTTTATAATACCAAATATTAGGAAAATAGCTGGAAAACCTGGTGAAAGTAATTCAAAAGTTAATGTTACTTTATCTAAAAGGATTCATTCACCAAAAGGGAGAATGCATTATAGTTTAGTACATGTGAAAGAAAATCTTGCTTATCCTATTATAAAAGACTCTGGTGCAATAACATCTCTTGCTCATGCAGACGGATATATAAAAATTCCAAAAAATATAGAGCTTTTAGATGAAGGGGAAAAAGTTACAGTCACACTTTTTAAATAAATTAATAAATTAATATTATAAATTAAATAAAATTAAAATAAGTTAGTAATGATAAGATAAATTAATAATAATAAGATAAATTAAATAAGGATAAAATAAATTAATTAAGGATAAGATAAATTAATTAGGGTTAAGATAAATTATAGTAAAATAAATCAAATATGGTGAAAAAATGGAAATAGAAGATAAAATAATTGAAGAGGAAAAATTAGCTATAATTAATTATAATGGAAATGTTGAAGATATGGATATACTTATTGCAAAGTTACTTTCATGGGCAGAAGCTAACAAGGTTAAGGTTGTTGGAAGTCCATTTGCTATTTATTTTACTAGTCCTCAAAACACAAAGCCTGATGAAATGGTTTATGATATAGGAATTCCTGTTTCAAAAGATACTGAGCTTAGTGAAGAAGGTGAAATAAAAGTAGTGGAACTTTTAGAACATAGGGTTATATCAATTATTCATAAAGGATCTTATGAAACATTAAGTGAATCTTATAAAGAAATGGTTGAATATTCAATTAAACACAATTATGATATTATTGGTTCTCCTAAAGAAATTTATATCAATAGCCCTCATGAAGTTCAAGAAGAAGAGTTACTTACTGAAATTCAATTTCCAGTTATAAAAATGTAGGTTTCCATTCAGTTTTCTACTGTTTTTAACACACTTTCTATTTTTTCTTAATACAGAAAAAATAGTATAAATTTTCATTTGAAAAATGTTAAAAAATTAGCTAGCCACTTACTTCTTATTTTTATTAATTAACTAGTATCCCATAATAACATTTTATTTTACTTCTATTTCTTATATTTGTAAATATTCTATTGTTTAGTCTAATGAAATTATGTGCATATAAACTTTGGATAATCTCTAAGTTATTTCCATCTAAATATAAGTGCTGTCCTCTTAGTTTTCTGAAATCATGGGTGTTTAGATATATTTTTCGCAGATAATTCTTTTAAGGTACTAACTTGATTAATTCTCAAATCAAGTTTTTTAGCTATCTGGGATGTCACCTTTTTATAATTTGTTTAGGAATTTCTATTTGAATAGGTCTTGGTATTTGTATATTGTGTTTATTAATATTTTTATTATTTTACATTAATAGAGCCTTTTAATCTTTTAGTCTTTTTATTTTAACTTTTTTATTTATAAATCCTTAATAAATTATATAAAGAAAAATAATGAAATTTAAATATTAAAAGTTTAAAATATAAACAGTATAATTTAAATACATAGCTATAGTGACCCATATTATATAAGGTATTAATATTATTCCTGCTAATTTATATACTCTATAAAAAACAATTATATTTAGAAGTATAAATAACCATAATAAGATAATGATTCCAAGTCCACCATTTAAAGAGTGAAATCCAAAGAAAACTATAGACCATAGTAAATTTAAACCCAGTTGTACAGCAAACACATATAATGCTATTTTAACTTTTTTATCTTTAATTCCATCTTTCCAAACAAAAAATAGACCGATACTGATTAAAATATAAAGAATATTCCATACAATTGGAAAAACCCAGCCGGCAGGTGTCCAACTTGGTTTTGCAAGGGAAGCATACCATGTAGATATTTCAGGGTATGTGATAAAAGATCCTATTAAAGCAATTATATAAACAATTAATAAAGAAATTCCCAATTTAATAATATCTTCTTTTTTAAAATTTTCCATTATAATAACCCCTATAAAAATATTAAAGATGATATTGAAAATGACACTGAAAATAATAAACCAAATAATAAACTAAACATTAAATTAAATATCAAATTAAATAATAAATCAAATAATAATTTAAGACAATTTTAATATGTTAAAAATATTTTTTGTATATATTATATATTATGTATATAAAAATATATAAATATTATGTAAAATGTAATAAAAACAATTTAAAATACTATTATTCATATGGAAGTTAGTATACATGAAGAACAAATAATATGAATGTTCTAAAGCTAAATAATTAGATAAATAATTGATATTTAAAGAAAACTGCTAAAGAAAGAATAAGATAATATATTAAATATAAATACTAATATGAAATATATAGTTATATTATGAAAAAAATGAATACAAAAGAAATGATTATTGACTCTATAAAATACTCTCTAAAAGGAAAAAAAGATTTCATTTTTTTTGGATTTCTTTTATGGTCTATAAGTTTTAGTATATATATTACTAATGAATATTCAATATTAGGTATTATATTGTTTATCCCAATATCAATTTTTCTGTTTATAGAAGGAGGATATATTGCTACAATAATTGAAAATACTTTATTTGGCTCAGATAATCATCCTAAATTCAAAAATATCAAAAATTTAATCTGGAGAGGAATAAAAGAACTTTTAATATTGTTAGTTTATTCAACAATACCTATTATAATATTAATAATAGCAATTTTTGAAATTATAATATTTTCAGATGATATTTCAACTTTAATACTGCTAATAATATTTATTTTCTCATTATTTTTCTCATTAGTGATCATGCAAAGTGCAATTATACACTATGAATATAAGCATTCAAAATTAAGAACAGCATTTGAAATTAAAACAATATTAAAAAAATTAAAAAATATGGGGTTTAGTAATTTAATAAGCTCATTTTCATTATTGTTATTATTTACATTAATCATTCAGCCTATTTTATCTGATATTTCTGAAAATATGCACCCGTTAATATTAATAATTATGAGTTTTACTATACTGCCATTTTTAACAGTATTTTCAGCACGATTCACAGGATTAATAGGAAGATATCATTTTAAAGAAGATTAATCTTAATAGGATAATTATGTTTTTGAGGGTTTTCTGAGTGTTTTCCTAAATATTTTCCTAAGTATTTTCCTAAGTATTTTTCTGAATATTTTTCTGAGTATTTTTTTGATTATGTTTCTAACTAATTTTCTTTAAATATACATTTTAATGTTTCTATAACATCATGATTCTCTTCTTCTGCAACTTTTTTAATATTTGAAGACATATCATGAAATATTTTATTAACAATAGATCTAGACATATTGTCAATTATTTTAGCACTACCTTCAATATCTGAAAGCTTAGAAGAAGCTTTTAAAGCTTCTTTTGTTCGGATATTCTCCATTGATAAACGAATATCAGCTAAAATATCTTCCACTTCCATTAATTTAAAAGAATTTTTAAGTAATGTGAATTCAGAGTCTATTATTTTTTCTGCTTCTTTAACTTCATTTTCTCTTAATTCTTTATTTTTATAAGCAATTCCTCTTAGATCATCAATATTGAAAAGTTTAACACCAATATTTTCAACATCTTCATCAATATCTCTGGGGTTAGCTATATCAATCATAATTATTGATGAAGATTTTTTAGTATCTATAAAATTCTCAATTCTTTCTTTGTTTAAAATAGTATGTGGTGCTCCAGTAGCACTTATTATAACATCTGCTGTTGGTAAACATTGACTTAGTTCATCGAGAAGAATAGCTTTTCCATTGAGTTCTTCAGCTAATCTAACAGCCCTATAATAAGTCCTATTTGCAACAAAAATAGCTTTTAAATTCTTTTCAGCGAGAGCTTTAGCCACTAATTTCCCCATTTTTCCAGCACCAATCACTAAAACATGTTTACCTTCCAAATTCCCAATATTTTCCTCTGCCAAATCCACAGCTGCAGATCCAATAGAAACAGAGCCCCTATTTATATTAGTCCTTTGTCTTACAACTTGCCCAACATGAATAGCTTTTGTAAAAAGAGCATCAAGTACCTTACCACAATGATTTTCACCAATACTTCTTTTTTTAGCACTTTTAATTTGACCTAATATCTGATCTTCACCAATTATCATTGATTCCAACCCAGAAGCCATTCTGAAAAGATGAATTATAGCTATATCATCATAATGAATAATTATATTTTCATTATCTGTTTTTAAACAATCATTTTCATAGCTAACAATATCAGTATTTATATAATACTCAACTCTATTACAAGTACTTATTTCAATATATTCTTGAACATCCAATTCTTCTTTAAGATTATGAAATATCACTTCCAAATCTTTCGCTGTTTTTTCCATTGTTTCAATGCTTGCAAGTTTATGATCTACTCTCAGATTGATTATCAACAACTATCCCCCATTACTATCTATCATTACTATTTATCATTGCTATTTATCATATTATCTATCATTATTGTTATCATTATTGTTTATAATTTTTTCAACATAATTTTCAGCTTCTTTTAACTTTCCTTCTTTTAAAAGTTTGGAAATATTAGAATTATTAAGAATTTTATAGAGGTATTCTTTTCTAACTTTTTGATTATCAAATTTTTCCTTTAAAATTTTTCTTGAGAAATCTTGAAGCTTGATTTGAAGTATATCTTCATCAGAAACTATGTTTTGAATCTTTTTTCTAAGCTCACGAGCCATTAAAGGGCTTTTTCCATTAGTAAATATCGATATCTGAATATCATCGATACAAAAACTGGTTGGAACAACAAGGTCTCCTTTTTCAGGGAAATCTGCCCTATTTAACAATTTATCTTTACTAATATGTGAAACATAATCATTGTTAGCTTTATCTCCACTAGCTACCACTACAATATCTGCCCAGTCAACTAATTTTTTATAGGTCTCTTTAGATCCATCTTCTTCTAAAATTGCTCCTTTATCAGATAAATCTTTTGATATTTTATTACCAGACAAGATAACTTTTGAGCCATTTTCAAGAAATCTATCTGCTCTTCGATGTGCAACCTCACCAGTACCTAATATAAATACCTTTTTTCCATTAACATCTAAAAAAAGTGAAGTCCATCCCATAAAAAGCCCTCTATAAATATAAATTAATTAATAAAAATGTAAAATATAATAAAATTTAAATAAAGATAGAAATACAAAGTATATTTAAAATATAATCATAAATCATTCGATTATATTCTATTAATTAATTATAAATTATAATTAGCTAGAATATTAATTATAAATATAATTAGCTAGAATATTAACTATAAATTATAATAATAAATTTTAATTATAAATTTTATTTATGAATTTATTTAACTATGAATTTTATTTAATTATAAAATATATTTAATTATAAACTATATTTAATTATAAATCTTATATTATTAATAAGATTTATTATATCAAGATATTATAAAAAATATTTATTCTGAATTCTCTAAAGCCTTCATCCTAAGTAATTTCATAGCAGTCCTTAAATCATTATCACAATCATGAAGAACCTTAAATGCCTCTTCATCACTAATTGAAAAAGCATCAGCTAGAGCATTAACATTATCATCACTATTACTAATATCACTCCCTACTAAAGCTTCTGATAATTGTTTTTTTAGAGTTAAATACTCATCTACATCCATATCAATATTTCTTAAAACCATATCCCTTAGTGGGCAAGGTTTTGATGTTTTACAACACCAGACTAAAGATCCAAAACAAGTTCCTGCTCCTTCACCAAGTCTAGTTTTTTTTGCAAAGTCCTCCTTAATATCCATGTATTCTTGAGGAGTTAAATTTACATCATCAAGAGCATGTAATATTGGACAAGGTTTTACTGGTGGACAACAAAAAGCTAATGCCCTACTGTCTCCACCCCTACATACATGTGATGGTGCATCATCCCATACCATTAATAATCCTCCGATAAGATTTATATATTTAATTGTAATTATTTAATAATAATATTTATTATTTACTATAATATTAGTCATTTTTCTCAACTAATTTTAAAATATAAGTCAACAATGACTTACTATATCTAATTAAAATATATATAACTTATTATTTAACTTAATTAATAAAAAATTTATTAATAAAAGATATAGTAATAAAGAATATACTAATAAAATTAATATATAATAAAAATGATATTATTGTTAATATTAATTAGATAAATAGTAATAATTTTATAAATATTAATAATTTTTTATAATTATTAAATTATAAATATAATTTAGCTAAAAGAATTTATAATTAATTTAGCATTTTTTCTTCTTCCTCAGGAGTCAATTCTTTTACTATATCTTTAGGATCTCCTATTTTAAGGATTTTTCCTCCTCTCATTAAAGCAGTTCTATCACACACATCGATTACAAAATCCATATCATGAGAAATAATAATAAAACTTTGTTCTAATTCTTCTCTAGCTTTCAATATAGAATCTGTAACTTGTACTCTTGTAATAGGATCCATTGTTCCAGTTGGTTCATCCAATATTATTATATTAGGCTCTTTAATTAATACTTGGGCAATTGCTACCCTATGACGTTCTCCACCACTTAGTTCATTAGGTTCTTTATTTAATATAGTGTTAGAATACTCATTATCAAAGCCTACTGCATTTAATGTGTGAATAGCTTTCATCTTAGCAAACTCTGCAGGAAGTTCTAAGCTTATAGAATCAGTTAAATTTTCAAGAACAGACCTATAAGGATACAATGAATATTCTTGATGAAGTAATCCAATATAAGGTATAACTCTACCCCTACCTAAAGGACCTGGCTTAGTCATATCAATCCATTCATCCCCTAATTTAACTTTTATTTCCCCACTACTAGGTTCAGTTAAACCAATCAGCATTCTTGATAATGTAGTTTTTCCAGACCCACTAAGACCAACAATTCCAAATATTTCATTTTTATTGATGTTTAGGTCAACACCATCAACAGCTTTAATAACTCCTCTTTCAATAGAATAATAATGTTTTTTAGCATCTTTTACATCAATTACTGGCCCACCATATTCAACTTCATCAACTTTTTTAGGTAAAGGTACAGTTTCTAAGAAATGCTTTACAACCTCAGTTGAAGGTCCTTTTTCAATAATTTCCCCATTATCTAACCATATAACTTGATCTGCAAGTTTATTCATTACTTCTGGCCAATGAGAAGTGATTACCATGGTTATTCCCTTATTTTTAACACCATTAATTAATGTTTGATGGAGATATTCTGCAGTTTGTGGATCTAAAGTTCCAGTTGGCTCATCAGCTAAAAATAGCATAGGTTCTTTAGCCATTTGTCTTGCAAGAACGACTCTCTGTTTTTCCCCACCACTTAAATCACGGGCAACATGAGTAATTCTATGACTCATCTGAACCATATCAAGAAGATCTAAAGCTTTATAAAGATTATCTTCATATTCACCCTCTTCCATTGCTCTTAAAACATTTTCTATTACAGTTTCTCTTTCATAAAGAGCAAAATTCCTTTGAAGCATTATTGCTATTCTTTTTCTGATTTCTGCAAAGTCTTTTCTATCAGAATGCCAAAAATCAACAGTTTTAGCTTTTAATTCACCCCCACATTTACAAGTTTCCCCTACTTTTGATGGAGGCTCTACATGAGAACATTTATTACATATAGCTATGTTGAAAATCATCTGTCCACTATCTGGCTTATACTCTTTAGTTCCCCTTAACATATTTATTAGAACAGATTTTCCACAGCCACTTCTACCAAGAATTCCAAGAACATTTCCTTCTTCGATTTCAACATTCAAATTTTTTAAAACAGCAACTCCATTGAATGTTTTTGTAATGTTTTTAAGTTCTATAAAAGACATATCTCCACCTTTAAAAATTAATTGATTGTATATCAATAATATCTTGATTAAGTATTCAAAATAAAATATTAAACGATTTAATAATATAATTATCGTTATATTTATTTGATTATTAAAATACACTCTCAGTATTATAATATTCACGCTTATAACATTTAAAATTAATGTTTGTATAATTTTTATAATACTTTACTATTTAATTGTAATAATTCAATAGATAATCATAATACCCTGTTATTTCTATCATAATAATTTAATATAATACCATAATACTTTACTTTTTATCATTATATTTAAATGTTTTATTAAAATCTAATACATTATAATATAAAATGTTTTATTAAAATCTAATATATTATAATATAAAATGTTTTATTAAAATCTAATATATTATAATAATAAATATTTTATTATTATAATTAATATATACTATAATTAATACTATTACTATAATTAATTCTCTCAATATAATTAACACATTATGAGTTAATACATATGATATATATTATAATTGATATCTAATTAATATTGACATCTAATCTAATAATTTCATATTTTAGAAATATCAAAATTTAATTTTCCATTAATTGCAGCTCTCCCAATTGATATTCCAGATGCACCAGAATTAATCATCTTTTGTCCACTTTCAATATCAGTAATAGAATTATTTCCAATGATAAAAATATTTGTTTCATTAGCTATTTTCTTTATTATATCAAAATCTGCAGTAGGAAACCCTGGTTTCATCGCATCAATATGAAGATAGTCTGCACCAGCCTTTTCCACTGTTTTAGCTATATTTACACTATCAACGCCTTGAACATTTGCTCTAACTTTAACAGAAACTTTTTGTTTTGATTTTAATTTTTTAACAACCTCACTAACAAAATCATTTAGTTTGTTAAGATTAGTAAGCATTTCCTGTCCACAGCCAATTTCTAAAAATTCTTTCTGTCTGCAATGTGCATTAATCTCTATAATATCTAAATTATTAATTTTACTAATTTCTATAATTGGTTCTGGCGAAATAGCACGAAGATTAACCGAAACATCAATTTCAGGGTGTTTATTTTTTATTATATTTACTTCACTTTCAATATGAGAAACCAAATCTTCTTCAGATATATTAAACTCAGCCCTTCCTCTTTTTAGAATTTTTTCCCCAGCATTTATTGTTTTATTATCTGTATTATAACCTCCAAGAGTAATAACATCAAATCCATATGGAATAAGTTTCAATGCAAAGTTACTATTGGATATTCCTGCCATTGGAGCAAGTACTTTAATCATATTATCTCCATATTTAAATTTCAACATCTGAATAATCTAATACTATTAATAATCGTAGTAGTCTTAGTAATCTTAATAATGTTAATAATATTAATGATAATAACCTAATAATATAATAATCTTAATGGTATTGATGATATTAATAGTATTAATAATCTTAATAAGTAATGTTAATAATATTAATGATATTATAATCTAATATATAATCTGTGATAAATTTATATAATTTTAAATGAATCTAAAAAATAATATTCCAAAATAAAAACCATTTAATAAAATGATTTTTTTATTAATAAAATTGTGAAACAATATTAGATATTATTTGAAATAATCATTAAATATTAATTTTAAATGATTATTAAATATCAATCTAATAAAATTTATAATTTAATAAAAGTATATAATTTAATAAAGTATATAATCTAATAAAGTCTATAACTTAATAAAATCTAAATTTATTGTAAATATAATTTATTACAACCTTTACTTTATTATAATCTATAATTTTTATAATTTATATTTTATTATAATATGATTATTAGTTATGATTATTATTTATGATCATTAGTTTGTTTTTTCTAAAACATAAACCAATTCTTCATTATTTCTTTCTCTTATTTCTTCAAGACCTAGATCTGCCATATAAGCAGCATCTTCAGCATTATCACTTCTTCCAACACCAGCTTTTAAAGGTATATCGATTTCTTCATCGATTTCTTCAATTATTTCCATTAAATCTTTGGTAGTTAATTCATTACACGGAGACATGAAATTATCCCCACCTATAAAGAATAAAAGAGCACCTTTTTCAATTAATTTTGTCATAAGATAATGTTGAGCTTTATTAACAAGGAAATTAGTATCAAATGCAGGTATAATATCGGTTAAAGATTCTGTAATTCCATTTATATCTATATGTGCCATCTGAACAAAGCTATCTTCTGGTTTTACAAGTGAATCAATAGCTAAAATTTCAGTTCTATCTTCAGATTGAGCCCCTCCATTTTTTTGAAGAACTTCAGTGGCTATTTTTTGAGCTTCATATGGTGTTTTTGCAGTTCCAACACCCATACTAATAGTAATAGGGTATCTGTTTCTTATTGATCTTTGGATTCTCATATGGTCTTCTTCATTAAGACCATTTGTTACTGCCAGCATATTATCAAATCTAGTATAAAATACAAGTCCTTTTTTCATAGCTATCTGTCTTTGAACATCTGCAAATAATTCTGCTTGTAAAATTTGAAGATCTGATTCGTTTCGAGGGTTTGGAGTAACTGTCCATGGGCCGTAATTATCAATCTGAATTAATGTCATTTGTATCATATTAATCTCACCTTAATATTAAAGTAAATATCACATATAGATTTTTACAATAGAACCTTTTCATCACATTTATCCTTTTTATTATTGGTACTTAAATATATTTTTATATATTTTAATCATTCTAACAATATTCTAGCTAACTCTTCTTTATCAGAAATAGTTTTCATATTAGTATTAGTTACAAGAACTTCTTCAATTATATTCTCTATATTATTCTTTAGCTTTGTATCGACAACATCAATTACAAATTTGTCTAAAAAGCTCTTATAAATTGATGCAACACCAAAAGAAGAAACTTCATAACCCATAGACCCCATAAATTTCCCAGCAGGTCCACTAACAGGATTATCTCCTATTATAGGAGAAACTGCAACTACATAGCTATTTTTCAGTGCTTTTTCAACTCCTTCAAGATTAACTATTGGGAGAATTGAAGTTATAGGATTTGAAGGTCCAATAATAACCATTTCTGAGTTTTCTATTGTCTCTATAATATTTGAACTAGGGTTTATATCAGTGTATTCTATTCCAAATACTTTTGGTTTGGTTTGATGCTTTATTAAGAATTCATGAAACTTAAGGTGACCTATATCTGTTTTTACAATTATTTCAGAGTGTTCATCACTCATTGGAATTACTTTTGATTCTATTCCCATCTTTTTTCTTTGAATATCCACAGCTTTACTAAGCCCATACTTTTCCATGAGAATTGTCTTTTGGATCTTTGTAGCTCTATCCTGATCCCCTATTCTTAGAAGTTCTGGACAATCTAATTTTTCAAGAGATTCATTTGTAAAAAATGTATCTCCTTTAATCCCATACCAAGTTTCATCATTTATAATATCAGCTAAAGTATAAAGAACTGTATCAATATCTGCTGCTACATATACACCAGAAAAGTAATCATTTTCAACAGTATTAACAATTATATTCAAATCAGAAGGACTATGAATATTTTTAATTCCTTGAATTAATTTTGGAGTTCCTGTTCCACCAGATAATATCGCGATCAAATTAATAACCTTTTTTTATCTATATTTTTAAACTTAATGAAATAGATTTATATTAATTAAATAGGTTTGAATTGAAATTAAACAAGTTTAAATTAATTGAATATATCTAAATTAATAATCAATATAGTTTAATAATTTAAATTAATTTTATTGGTTTATATAATTTTATATTTTATTTTGATAATAATAAAATACTAAATAATAATATTATATAATAATACTATATAATAATATTATATGATAATACCCTATTAGGTTTATTATGTTAACTTTAGATTCAATATTTTAAAATAATAATAATAATAATAATAATAAAAATAATAATAATAATTTTATTAGCTAAATTGTTAATTAATACTTTTTAATAAGATTTTTAATTAAAATCAGTGTTATTTCATAAATCGATATACTGGATTATATTTTATTAAATCTAAAAATTTAAAAAAAAATGAAGTAAAAATAGGAGAGAAAAAAATAAGTCTCCATCTGTAAATAAAATATTTTAAACTAATTATAAGTTTCTTTATTTTTTTGTTTGTTACTTGAATATTAAGTTTTTTTCTTACTGTAAACTATTGTTTGAGTTTTCTGATTTGTTTTAAGATTTTTAGCAACACTATAAACAGCAATACCTTTCTTTTTATAAGATGTGTTTTTAGTCACCTTAATCTTAGTTATTTTATGTGATTTCAGAGCTTTAACACTATAAGCCTTAAACACACTCCTTGGATGATAATTAGTATAAGTATATCTAGAAACTCTAATGTTTCGACCATTATAAACAGGCTTATTACGTTTTATAATATAGCTTATAACACCAACACCAGAGCCCAAATTCTTAACAACCACCTTCAATATTCTGGTTTTCTTATTATAAGAAGTACTTAATATTCTTTGTAGTTTTAGGAGTTTTAAGAGAATATCTACTGTTAAT
>NZ_JXMW01000027.1 GCF_002072215.1 Methanobrevibacter arboriphilus JCM 13429 = DSM 1125 | reverse complement strand
TGGTTGGAGTCTTAATTACACAACTAACCGCACAGGAAACATAAATATTACTGTTACTTATGCTGGTAATGAAAATTATACTAGTTTTACTAATGCAACTAGTTTTACTGTGATTTTGAATGATACTAATTCTAGTATTGTTGTTAATCCTGAAACTGTGAGTATTGGTGATAATGTTACTATTTCTGGTGAGCTTGTTGGTTATGTTGGTAATGGCTCTGACATTTTAACTGTTAGTGTTGATGGTAATGTTTATAATAATGTTACTATTAATTCTACTGGTGGTTGGAGTCTTAATTACACAACTAACCGCACAGGAAACATAATTATTACTGTTAGTTATGCTGGTAATGAAAATTATACTAGTTTTATTAATGCAAGTAGTTTTACTGTGATTTTGAATGATACTAATTCTAGTATTGTTGTTAATCCTGAAACTGTGAATATTGGCAACAATGTTACTATTTCTGGTGAACTTGTTGGTTATGTTGGTAATGGCTCTGATTCTTTGACTGTTAGTGTTGATGGTAATGTTTATAATAATGTTACTATTAATTCTACTGGTGGTTGGAGTCTTAATTACACAACTAACCGCACAGGAAACATAACTATTACTGTTAATTATGCTGGTAACGAAAATTATACTGCTTTTAATAATGCAACTAGCTTTTCAGTGGCTAAGAATGGTGTTAATTCTTCTATTAATATTCCTAGTGATGTTAAGGTTGGAGATTCTATAATAATTGATGGTGTTTTAGCTGATGAAAATGGTAATCCAATAGCTAATACTACTATTACTGTTATTATTGATGGTGAAAACTTTAATGTAACAACTGCTGAAAATGGTAGTTGGAATATTAATTACACCCCAACTCATGCAGGTGAATTTACTATTAATCTTACTTGGGAAGGTAATGAAAATTACACTAGTTTTAACAATAATACTAACTTCAATGTTAATAAATTAGCTACATATTCTAGTATTGACCTTTCAGCTGACTTTAGAGTAGGGAAAACTACTGTTATAAGTGGTGTTCTTCTCGATGAGGAAGGTAATAAAATAGCTGATAGTGAATTAGAAATTACTATTGATGGTAAAAAACATTTAGTGAAAACCAATTTCAATGGTTACTGGTATTTAACTTATAAACCTGAAAATACTGGAAAAATTACAGTTGTACTTAATTTCAATGGTGATGCTAAATATTTAGGTTTTACTAACAGCACTAGTTTTGATGTTAAAAAAGGTGAAAGCTTTGTTAATGTTACTGTTAATGAAAATAAGGATGGTTCTGTTGATTTGATTGTTAAAGTAGTTGATGAAGATGGTGATATCATACCAGATTATAAAGTTGATGTTGAATTAGATGGTAAATACATAGGATCTGTGATAACAGACTCTGATGGAGTTGGAATATTCCATATACCCAATTCTAAACTTACACCTGGTAAACATAAGATTACAGTTTCATCTGACAATGAAAATTACTTTAGTAATTTAGCATTTGCTGAATTTGAAACCAAAAACAACAATACTAACAATACTAATAAAACTAATAATACTAATGGTAATGGCAATAAAACAACTGATAATCCAGTAGCAATAGCTACTATGAAAAAAACAGGAATACCAATAATACCTATTATACTAGTATTGATAAGTATATTTGGAATCAGCTTAAGAAGAAAACAATAATTAAACATTTTTTTTTTTTAGGAGGGCTTATTTTATTTTTTCCTCCATATTTATTTTTATTATTTATATTTTAATTTTTATTATTTTTTTTATATTATTTTTGACTTTGTAGAAATCCTTTTTTTTTAGCTTATTTGTGTTGATCTTTTTTAAACAGATTTTAGCATTAATTATAAGTATAAATAATGAAATTTATAAGTTTATTTTCATTTAAATCAGTGATGCATTGATTTTTAAATTTTTTAATATAATTTTTCAGGCTTTTCAAAGTTAAAATCCGAAAAGATTTAATTGTCTTGAAATTAAATCATTAAACTGAGAGTATGTATTTTTGCGTTTTATAATAATATATATTCTCATTATTAATATTTATATCTTTATAATCCTTAAATTTCAAAATAACTAAATATAAACCAAAATATAAAAATTTAAAGAAAAAAAAGGATAGTTTATTTGAAAATTAAAGAATAAATTTTTCAAAAAAAAAAGTGAAACTTCAAATATAAAAAATTAGGATTTCTACAAAGCCTATTTTTTAATAATAATTATAATTTAATTGTAATATTAATTTAATTTATAATTATAGTAATTTACTTTTTATAGTAATTTATTTTATATTAATAATTTAATTAAAGTTTAGATTAACTTTAATTATTTTTATTAAAATTTTTCACACATTCTATTTAAAAATTTAGCTAATGATACTATATCAAAACGGTTATGTTCAATGATGGGAACTAAAGGTCCAATATTATCTTCTTTTAGATATGCATCATAAAATTCAGGTATATGTGATCCTGGAACATCATCAACACGATTAATATCAAATATGTTTTTCTCTATAGTAGTTAGTTTACAATTTGGTAGTTTATCTTTCCAAAGATTTCTTGCATAATAAATTAAATCATAATGGAATGGTTGACTTTCATTGTTTAATTGATAGTAATTACATCTATTTCTAATAAATGGAACATCAAAACTAGCACCATTATAAGTAATAAGGGTTGAATCTTCGTCAATGTGAGATAAATAACCTTCTAAAACTGCTGCTTCTTCTACTTTTCTTCTAAGGAGATATTGTGTTGAAGTAATAGATTTTCCTTTTTTATCCATTTCAGCTATACCAATAAGTATAATTGGGACGTTAGAAAGACCTAATGTTTCAATATCCATAAATTTGAAACTATCATATTCAAGATCTCCAGCACATTTAAGCATTTTTCCTTTATTATTACAATTTTTTCTAATTAGATTAAATTTATCTATATGTGATCCATTTTCTAGTTTTTCAATAATTTCTTCTGCATGCTTTTTATATTTTTCATGCTCTAAAAGAGAGTTTATATCTTCATATCCTTCTTCTTTAAGTTTTTTTTCTGTAGCAGGCCCTATTTTAGGAATTAATTTTAAGTCACAAAATAATTCTTTTTCAAATTCCTTCTTATCAATTGAAAAATCGATTTTTTCTTTTTTTGTGATCTTCAATGTTTCTCCAGAACTATTTTCTATGATTTCGCTACCTTCAATATCATCTAACCTTTGATCTTGATATTGTTCTAATAAGGTATATTTTAATTTTATTAGAGGATCATCAGAGTTAATTCCAGAGTTTGCATGGGCTTTAGCAATAGTCTCTTTAGAAGGTGCTGCAGAAGTTAAAGATTTTGATAATATTGACTTTAACATATCTTTTTCATGATTTTCATATCTTTCTGATTTCATTTATATCTTTACAACCTATTCTTTTTTGTCTGTGAGATTAATATTAACTTTAAAACTGATATTTTTATATGGAGGTTTACAACAGGAGGTAATATCTTCTGTTCTAATTGAAAATGATCCATATTTATTAAAAATTTCATTCATATTTGAAATGATTTTTTCTAATTTATTTTCATCAAAAACTTTTATATTTCCTAAATAGGAGATTTTATCAGATGAATTTACTGTGGTTAGATTATCAATCTTTTGGATTTGATTATTTTCCAACACATCATTTATTTTAGTTATAATTTCATTTTTTATTTTTATTTTTTGATCCTTGGACATATTATCTTTTTATAATTATTTTAATTTATATAGAACTTATATTATTCTATATAACATTTTTTTTAAAAGCCATTATTAAAAAATCTATTATTAAAAATCTATTATTAAATATCCATTGATTATAGATATGATTCATATTTTTATTACAATTTTTTATAATATTTTTATTAAATATCTTATATGATGAAATATTTTATATAATGATCCTATTATTGTGTCTTATAATATTCCTATATAATATCTTACAATAATCTTATAATATTTTTTATTACTATATCTTCTAATATTATTACTTTATTATCTATATCTTTTTTAAATTTCAATTTTATATTTATAAATAGTAATTTAGCTTTTCACTTATTGATTTTTAATTTTTTTAATATTAATAATTTTGTTATTTTTAGATTTTTTATTATAAATAGTCTTTTTTGAATTAATTATTCTATTTTTTAATAGATTGATTTTTAATTATATCTATTAATTCATGTGCCTTTTCATTAGCTGGATCTACAATAATGGATTTTTTTAAGAATTTCAATGCTCCATTTTCATCTCCTTGTTCTTTTAGTATAGCTCCTAATAAGTACCATGAATTAGAATTATATTTATCGTAATTTAATATATCTATTAATAAATCTTTTGCAAATGTGTAATTTTTATCTTTATAGAATTTCAATGCTTCTTTAAGTTTAGTTTGAATATTATATTCTTTATTATTAATTTTTTCTTCATTTTCTATATTGTTTTTATTATTTATTTTATTATTATTACTTACTTTATTATTACTTTGTCTGTTATTACTTTGTCTATAATTAATTTGTCTGTTATTAAAATTATTATTAATATTATTATTAATACAATTATTAACTTTATTATTACTTACTTTATTATTAATAGTATTACTTAATTTATTATTAATGGTATTACTTATTTTATTATTAATACTACTATTAATTTTATTATTGAGCTTATTATTAATTTTATTGTAATTATCTTCTAAGTGAATTTTATCTAAAATATTGTCTTGTTCAGCTGTATCAATCTCATTTTGAATAAAATTAAGTATGTTTCTTGTAGCATCTTTATGAAGTGGTTTATTTTCATTTCCACATTTTGGAGAATATATGCATGAAGGACACCCAGAATCACATTGACAATTATCAATTAAATCTTTTGTTGATTGAACTAATTGATTAAAGACTTCTATAGCTTTTTCACAAATCCCAATTCCTCCTTCATAGGCATCATATATAAAAATAGTTGCTTCTTGGGTATCTTCATGATAATTTGTTGATAAACCTCCAATATCAAATCTATCACACATTACATGTAGTGGGAATAATCCAATTAATCCATGCTCTACCCCATGTAAACCTCCAGCAAATACATTGTCTTCATCAAACTTATCTTCAAGATGTTCTTTTATTTTATTAGATATAGTGAACCATATTCCTTTAGTTTTAAATCTTAGTGGTGGAAGATCAAGTGTAAAAGTTCCAAGGGATTTTGAAAAGTGCATTTTTTTGTATTTGTGGTAATCTTCAGATACTTCTAATTCACCAAAATGCACTGTGAAATTTCCAATCTTTTCTTTTTTTATTTTTGACTTGATCTTAATATCAACATCTTTTAAAACGATTGTATGGTATTCAACAGCTTGTTTATAAACATTAACATACATTGATTTTAAGTTCACACTATCAACAATGTATGTTTCTCCTTTATTTATTAAAACAGCACCTTCATGAGCTTCTCTGTAAACTTGTCCTATTTCCATATTTTCAAGTAGTTTTCCATTAGACATTACTTTAAATGAATCGTTTGATAGCTGATCTAAGGAATGTTTAAATGATGCCTCATCATCATGAGGATAAATATATTGTTCTCTTTTATTTTTTATTAAATCATAGCTTTCAATTGCCTTATCTAATAGTGTTTCATCACATTTGAATATTTCATTTACCTCATCAACAGTAATTGGTATCTCATTAGCTGCACATAAAAGATGAGATTTAATAATCATTTTATTATTTAAGTCTATTATTGCATTTTCATGAGGTTTATCAAAGAAAAATTCTGGATTTTTCATGAAATATTGATCTAACTGATTTTCAAAAGCAAGTAGTATTACTATTGATTTTTGATTACCTCTTCCAGCTCTTCCAGCTTGTTGCCATGTTGAAATCATTGTTCCAGGATATCCGGATATTATAACTGCATCAAGAGAGCCTATGTTAATTCCAAGTTCAAGAGCATTTGTACATGTAACTCCAAGATATTCCCTGTTTTTTAGACCATTTTCGATTTCTCTTCGTTCATTAGCTAAATATCCTGCTCTATAGGCTGTTATTTTTTCTGCAAGTGGCTTTTTATAGTTTTCCATGTCTTTTTTTGCCCACATAGCTATGAGTTCTGCAATTTTACGAGACACTGTAAAACAAAGTGTTTGAATATCTTTTAAAAGAAGATATAAAAATATCATTTCTGTTTCTTGATGTATTGATAGACCATCTGTTATTTTTGTCCAATTATCTTCATTGTTATTTGCTATTGTATCTTCAATGAATTTATCTTCAAGGTCTTTAATGTTTCCAATGCTTTCAGTTCCATTTTCTGAATTTAATTGTGAATTATTTCCTTTATTTTTTTTTAAGTTTTTATAAAATGGATTGTAAAATATAAAGTCTTTTTCACCACTTGGAGATGTATCTTTATCTATAAGGTAAAAATTTTCCCCTACTAATTTATTTGCTAATTCTAATGGGTTTGCAAGGGTTGCAGATGATAGTATAAATTGTGGTGATGACCCATAAAATTTAGCTATTCGTTTTAGTCTTCTTATTAAGTATGCAACATTTGATCCAAATATTCCTTTGTAATAATGTGCTTCATCAATTACAATATATTTTAAGTTGCTATAAAACCGTTTCCATTGGTGATGCCATGATAGTATGTGGTGTATTTGATATGGGTTTGTTAAGATTATCCGTGAGTTCTGTCTAATTCCATATTTTTTATTTTTTGGTGTATCTCCATCATAAGTTGCTGGTTTTATTTCTAATTCTATTTCATCTTCGAGTTTTTTTAAAATATTCAATTGGTCATTTGATAGTGCTTTAGCTGGATAGATATACATTGCAGTTGCTTTTTTATCTTTTAACATTGTTTCAAGTATTGGTAAATTAAATGCTAGTGTTTTTCCTGAAGCTGTTGGTGTTGTAATGATTATATTTTTTTTATTTTTAATCTTTTTATAAGCAGTTGCTTGATGTTTATATAATTTAATATTATTTTTTTCAAGATATTTAGCTATTTTGGGGTCTATTTCATCCAAATTCATGTAAATAGCTTTTTTACCAGGTATTTTTTCAATATGAGCTATTTTATGACGGAATCTAATATCATTTTTAAATTTATCTATAGCTAATTTATCCATAGGAATCATTTTGTTTTTGGTTATTACTAATTTATCTATTAGTTATAATTTCTATTTTTTATTTAAGTTTCATTCATTTAATTATATTATTTTTTAATCTACTCGTTTATATATTATTGAATTTTAAAGTTCTATTTTAATTTTTATTAGACTATATTAATAAACATTACTTTTAATTAAGAATATTTCATTTAATAATTTTAGATTTTTTAATATTTAAAAAAAGTTTTTATAATTTTATATTATAATTTTATAAAATACTTATAATTTTCATGAATAGAATTTCATGAAAATATTATTATATAATATTAAAAAATTGATGATATATTTAGGTATACCTAAATATTTATATACTAGTAATGACAACATAATAATGGTAATGTCAAAACAAATTTAAACACAATGTCATACCACCCCTCAATTGATTATCTTCATTAATCCATATTATTAGCAGTCTCGACCATATTATTTTGTATTTTAATTTAATCAATTGAGGGTCTTTTCTTCTGTTAATTTATTTAAAATTATTAGATTTTTTCTATTTTTATTAATACTATTTACTATGACTTTTAAGAGCTACTATAACTTTTAGATTAGATAATTATTTATATTGCTTTTTAACATATTTCTATTAAATAAAGAATACTCTCTATTATACTCTCCCTATTATAATCCTTATTATACTCCTTATTATCTCTCTATTAAATATTAATATTAATAGAGATATATGTAATAA
>NZ_JXMW01000026.1 GCF_002072215.1 Methanobrevibacter arboriphilus JCM 13429 = DSM 1125 | reverse complement strand
AAATAACAGAAATATTTTATCTAAATGAAAAAATATCAAAACAAGAATGGAATTCTAATAATATAAAAGTAAACAAGTTTAGAATAAATATTGATAAAAATATGGATGAAGTTTATAATAATATAAATCAAATTATTGAAGATATTTTGGATAAAAAACAATTTATAAATGTAATAGTAGATACTACCTTTCTTGCATATCTAATATTAGAAGTATTAATAAAAAACTTCAATATTACTGATGTTTTTATTTTAGAAAATAATAAATTGAAAAAAGCCCACGCTTGTGGATGTGAACCTGAATATAAGGGATATTAGATAAAATAATAGATTTATAAATAATTTTTATTAATTTTTGTTAAAATAAATATTATGTTTATTTTTATCTTATTACTGCCTAATTATTATTTTATTATTATCCTCATTGTTTTTTCACTATTCTAAGAATATATTTAATTTATTTATTTAATTTATTAATAATATTTAGCTTATTGATGATATTATTTTATTTTTGTACTTAGGACCATTACTCAGAAATATTTATATAATGTTTATTATAAATATAATCAGTAGTACTGATTATCATATAATTTGATTACTTTTTGGAGAGATAACTTTGTGTTTAAATAATGATTATGTAGATTTAGATAATAGTTATGGGTATGTACTTGCAACCATTCTTCATAAATTTGGAGAAAAGTTTGATGAAGCTTTAAAGGATTATTCTATAGTAACAAATCATTATCGTGTGCTTGTGACAATTTTTAATAATGAAAAAATCAATCAAAAAAAATTAGGAGAAATTTTAAAGATTGATAGAACAACTATGGTGTATCTTATTGATCATCTTGAAGATGAAGGTTATATAAGAAGACAAAAAAATCAGGAAGATAGGAGATCTTTTCAATTAATACTTACAAGTAAAGGAAAGTCTATAATAAATCCTATCTGTAGGATTAGAGATGAGATACACAATCAATGTTTAAAAGAATTGACTGAAAATGAAAAAAGAATACTTAGAGAGATCTGTAAAAAAATAGGAGATGATTAGATTACAACTAATAATGAAAGTAGCACTAAAAATACTAATGGGATTTCGATTTTATTAGGAGATCCAAAAAAAGCTGTTCTAAAGTTATCTATTCCTATGATTATAGCAATGATTATAAATTCTCTCTATGCATTTATTGATGGGGTATGGGTAGCTGGACTGGGAGATGCATCATTAGCTGCAATAGGTTTTGTAAATCCATTATATCTAATAGTTTTTGGAGTTTCAAATGGAATTGGTGCAGGTGCTACAGCTGTAATTTCTAGATATATAGGCTCAAAAAATAAAAAAGAAGCAGATAATGCAGCTTTACATGTAATTTTACTAACTATTATTATTACAATCATATTTACAGTATTAATTCTAATTTTCCTCAAGCCAATATTATTAACAATGGGTGCAGGGCCTACTATAAATTTAGGGATGGAATATGGTAACATTCTATTTTTAGGAACTATTTTCATAGTTTTTTCAGCTACAGCTTATGGAATATTAAGAGCTGAGGGAAATGTTATAAAAACAACTTATGCTATGTTATTTGGAGCAATATTAAATATGTTTCTAGATCCGATTTTCATTTATTATCTTGATTTAGGTGTAGCTGGAGCAGCTATTGCAACAGTAATATCTATGGGATTAGTTTCATTATTATTGTTATATTGGTTTAAAGGGGATACTTATATTAAATTCTCTCTAAAAGATTTTATATATAAAAGTAAACTTATAAAAGAGATTTTAAGTGTAGGATTGCCAGCTGGTGTTGAATTTTTCCTTATAAGTATTCTTGCAATAACATTAAATGCTATTTTGATGGTAGTATCTGGTGTAGATGGTGTTGCTGTGTATACTGGAGGTTGGCGTTTTGTTGCAATAGTAATGGTGATTCCTATAGCTATTGGAACATCTGTAATAGCAATAACTGGTGCAAATCTAGGGGCAAAAAGATATGAAAATATAGATATAACTCATAGCTATGCAATAAAGTTTGGAACTTTGATTATTGTAATTCTATCAATAGTTATTTTCATTTTAGCTCCATATATTAGTTATTTGTTTGCATATACTCCAGGTTCTGAAAATTTATTAGGGCAAATGACAGATTTCTTAAGGATTACTTGTCTATTTTATTTATTTTTCCCATTAGGAGTTGTATCATCTTCAGTTTTCCAAGGATTAGGAAAAGGATTGAATTCTTTGATAATTGCATTTATAAGAGCATTAATTCTTCAAATAGTATTTTCATATGTTTTTGCAATTGTTTTAAATTTAGGACAAACTGGTGTTTGGTATGGAATTGTGCTTGGAAATGCAATTGGAGCAATAATAGCATATATATGGTCTAAAATTTATATAAGTAAACTTTCCAATGAATATGAAAAGTTTTGTTAATTAATCTTTATTAATTTTTATTAATTTTTTATTAGATTTTTATTATACTTTTTATTAAATTTTTTTTATTTTGCTTTCTATATACTTTTTATTTTAATTTTCATCGTGCTTTTCATTTTCATTGTTTTTATATTTTAGTTTCAATATTTTAGAGTTTAAGTTATAATTATATATTAAATAGATTTCTATGACAATTAGAATTTTTATAATAATTAGATATATATTATATTAATTATATATTAATTTAAAGGAGATATAAGCAAAAGATATATAAGCTATAAAATGGATGATAAAATGGATGTAAAGGCTGTATATTTTAGTCCAACAAGGACTAGTGAAAAGATAACTATGACAATAGCACGAAAAGTAGCTATGAAGTTTAAAACTTCTTTAAAAGATATAAATATTACTAAAAATCATGATGTAGAGAGGATTCCTGAATTTTCAAAAGAAGATATTCTTATTTTAGGTTTACCTGTTTATTCTGGTCGAATTCCTGAAGTAATAGAAGAATATGTTCATAATTTAAATGCTGATGGAACAAAAGCTATTATAGTAGTTATTTATGGAAATAGGGACTATGATGATGCCTTACTTGAAATGAGAAACATATTAGATGAAAATGGGTTTGAAGTAATTGCAGCAGGGGCATTTATTGGAGAACATTCATTTACAGATAAAGTAGCTACTGGTCGACCTGATGAAAAAGATTTAGAAGAAGCAAGGGCATTCGGAGATTCAATAGTAATAAAACTTAAAAATATTGGTGATAATCAGGTTGATAGTATTGATGTTAAGGGTAATTATCCTTACAAAGAAAGGGGAGTGCTTCCACATGTTACGCCCTCTACTAATGATAACTGTACAGAATGTATGGATTGTGCAGAAGAATGTCCAACTGGTGCTATAAGTATGGATAATCCAAGAGAAGCAGACCCAAGTAAATGTATTCTTTGTTGTGAATGTATAAAAATATGTCCTGAAGATGCAAAGTTCAATAATGATGAAAAAATCATAGGACTTGCTAAAATGTTAGAAGATAACTTTTCACAAAGAAGAAATCCAGAAATATTTATTTAAATATTTAATTTAAATATTTAATTTAGCTATTTATTTAGCTATTTTTTATTTTTTTCTTCTTCTAGGTATTTTTTTATCTTTTTTTCTTCCCATTCTTTTCCTAATAGTTTATTTTCAAATACAAAAATTCCTAAGAAGTGAAAGATCAAACCTATTCCCCAGAATATAAGTGGGAATAAAAACCACCATGTACCTGGAGTGAATATTAAATTTATTATGAACAAAAAAAAGTTTATTATAATATACGTAACTAAATGAATATAAAATCCTTTTACATCATCCACTCTTTTTTTAGCTCTTATGTAGGCTTTATCATCATAATTTTCCATTATATCACAACTTTTAAATCTATTATTATTTTTATTATTAATATTACATATATTTTGTTTTTATTGATAAATCTGATAAAAACAGATTTTTTATATTTATAAGATTTTTTCCCTCTTTATTATTATTATTATTTGAAAAAGAATTAGATTTTTTCTGGAAAAAATATATAAATATTGTAAATATATTTAATAATATGTCAAAAGAAACAGATGAAGATAAAGCTTTTGAAGCAGCTCTAAATGGCAAAATGGGGTGGAAATGTTCATGTTCATTGGATATTGTAGATAAAAAATCCACTTTAATCGAGCTAAGGTGTAAAAGTTGCGGTAAAACTTTTAAATCAAATGTGGAAAAAGATTTTTGTTTTGATTGTAATAAGAAAGCTAGAAGTAAAAAATAGGATAGTTAAAATAGGATAGTTAAATAATTAATATACTATTTACTATTTGATTTTTAGTAGCTACTATCTGACTTTTATTAGTTATTATATTACTTTTATTAGTTATTATTTGATTTTTTAGAATTTTTGATTTAGACTCATTTTCACGATAATATTTATGTTTTTATTATTATGTTTTTATTTTTATAGGCGTTTTTTATTTTTCAATTGATATTTTGATTAAAAACAAAAATTATCATTATATATTATTATATAAATAAAAATTATTTTTAAAGAAACTAGAAAATTATTTAAATCAGGAAAAAGAAAATATAATCATCTCAAAAGAATTATTTAATAATTTATCTTTTATTAATGATTTATATATTAAAATACACTGTTTAAAGTATATTTATCCATATTAATAAGATTTTTTTAAAAACCCAAGGGGTTGTTTATTTGAAAGTTAGGTTAAGTCAAGAACATGCATTATCTAAAAGAGTAGGTTTTGTTCCAAAGCATTTTAAAAACACTTCAAGAGTTTATATTCAAGATGGGAAAAAGTTATATATTGATTATATTGAAGTTACTAATATTGGTAGAGGTAAATTTAAGGAGTTTTTAGAAGCTGTCCATAATGAAGGTTTTAAGATTTATATTCCTCAAGCTCCAGTTTATTTGAAAAAAATCATTAGGTCATATCGCCTTCCTTTTGATATTTGGGTTGATGAAGATGAAAAGTTATGTTTAGACAATTATGCAGTCATCCATCCAGATATGTTACTGATTAAACCTAGAGAAAACTATAATCTTTTATAATTTTTTAAAAAGAGTTAATAATTATATAGCTTGTTTTTAAAAGTGTAGTTATTTACATAGCTACAACTATTTTTATATTACTTAAATTTATTTAATTTATAGAATTTAAAATTTATAAATTTAATAGTTATAGATTTAAAGAGAAGATTACTGATTATTTTAAAATTAAATTAATAGTTTTTAGTACTAAATATTAATTTTAGTACTAAATATTAAAAATTAAATATTAGAAGACTAAAAATTAGAAGATTAAATATTAAAAATCAAAGGTTAAAAAATTAAAATCAAATGGTATATCAAAAATTAAATATTAAATATTAATATTAAAAAATGTTTTATTAATTCATTTTGTGTTTTTTATCTGTACAACCTACATCAAAGTCTTTATAATAGCTAAATGATTCGTTTTCTTCACTGTTATTTTCTTTGTAGCCTATTTTATCTAAAACTGTTTTAACATCTACTTTTGTTTTAAAACAACCTGTTCTTGAAAGTAAAACTCCTTGTGGTGAAAAATCAGCTAATTTCATCATTGTTAAGTTTAAATCTTCATAACATGCTACTCCAAGCACAGATTCAAATTCATTGTTTTTAACAATCTTTTTTACAAAAGTTGATCCTGGAATTACAAAAACTTTATAACCCATTTTTTCTGCTTTTGGCTTTATTATTCCAATTGCACATTTACCACAACAATCACAAACTAGCCCTGTTTCATCTAATATAGCTTCACATTTCGGGTTTCTAAGACAATGTGGAAATACAATTATCTTTTTTTTTAGGATCTGTCTTGCTAAATCTTTTTTCGTTTATTTTATTTCTAACTTCAACTCCAATATGATCTACCATTGACTCATCAAACCCTAAGCTTTTAGCTAACTTTTTTAATGGTGAGTAAAAAACATCTAATGCAAATATAATTAACCTTGGGAAAATAAGTATGTCTTTTTTAAGTAGTATTCTACCTAAAATTAGGGCTAAAATTAGTAAGATAAATAATCCTACAGCTATTAAGATTAATGTTTGTCCAAATATTTGAAATAAAGTATCGATTGTCATAATTACATGCTAATTTTGTTTTTATATTTTATTTTGTTTTTTTAAATATATTTTAAATATATTTATATTATTTATTTATATTATTAAATTATTTATATATTATTAAACTATTTATTTATATTTATTAAAATGTTTTATATTTATTAAATTTTATTTACACATTGTAAAAATTATTTATATATTTTAAAAATAATTTATATATCTTTAAAATTATTTATCCTTAAAATTATTTATTATAAAATCATAAAATGATCATAATTTTTCTATTTTATGGTTTACAGTGTTTCCAGTGATATTAACGCCATTTTTTGTTTTATCAATTCTTAATCCAGATAAACTATCACATGAACATAATATATCTTGTTCTGGATGTGTTCCAGGTGTTATATTGCAATCTAGTCGAACACTTTCTCCTACAGATAAAACCATTTTTAATCTTTTTGAGCTTGGATGATCTTTTGGTAGGACAATTATTGGAGATTCCATTTCTCGTGTGATATATGCCATTGATTTTATAGCTTTTTCATATTTTTGTCCTGTTCCAAAGGCTGATATAGCTATTAAATCATCTTTTTCTAGATATAGGACAATTTCTTCTTTTTCAGGAGTCCCTATAAATAGCATTTGTTCATTAGCTACTTTCACAATTCCAACTGTCCCTGTATCTCCAATTAAAAATAGTACTTCAGTTGGCTGTAAATCTATTTTTTGCAATTTATTTATTCCTTAAATTTAAAACAAGTATAAATATTAGTAAAAATTAAAAATAAAAAAATTAATCTAAACATTCTACATTGTCACTTTGACATGATGGGCAAATAACTCTTTTACCTAGACCTTTAAAGTCATTTCCACAGTCTAAGCATTTATATCTTTTGGTTTTTAGTTTTTTCATTTTAATATCTGCCATTGGTCCTCCAACAGTACACATAAAAATCACCTTTTTTTTGTATATAACAATACTTATTATGTTTTTTTTAATATTTATTCTTTTCTTCTAGTAGATATCTATATTTTATTTTTATATACTTTTATTTCTTCTATTTTTATATATTTTTATTTCTTCTATTCTTATATTTTATTTTTTGGCTTTTTTATTTCCGTATTTTTTATTTTTTATTTTTTTATATAAGTTGATTTTGGTAAAATTGATTTTAATCAAGTTACTATTGTAATACCAAAATATTTATATATCATAATATTTATTATAATATTTAGGATTAAAATTAGGAAATAGGTTTCCTATTTCCTTACATAGAGTATATGGTTGTGAAGGTTCATAGATAATGTTGAATTGAAAATTACTAGATTAATTAACAAATAATTAATCATGTTATATTAAAATTATTATATTTATATTAAAATATAAAATATTTTAAAGAAAATCTAGAACATTTCATTAAAATATTCAATGCTTAATAATAATTATAAAATTTAATGAAGTATTATAGATAAAACAAAAATATCATAAATAAAACAATATATATAAGAAATTTTATAATTATAATGAATGTTTCAAAAATAATGAGTATGAGGTATGTTTAAGTGGAACAAATAATATTAAGTTTAGCAATTGTAATGTTGCTTGGAGTTTTATGTATAAAATGTTTCAGTAAATTAGGTGTACCTGCCTTTTTAGGATTCTTACTAATAGGTATTTTACTTGGCCCATATGCAACAAACATATTAAACATTGAATTTATGGGATTAACACAAGAAATTGCCACAATGGCAATGGTAATTCTATTGATTAGAGCAGGTTTGGGACTTAGCCGAGATTCTCTTCGTAAAGTTGGAAGGGTTGCAGTTGAGATGAGCTGTATTCCATCAGTCTTTGAAGGATTACTAGTTATGATTGTAGGTCATTATTTCCTTGGAATATCATTTATTGAATCAGGAATGTTAGGATTTATTCTGGCTGCTGTTTCACCAGCAATACTTGTTCCAAGAATGCTTAATCTAATTGATAAAGGATTGGGTACTAAAAAAGGTATTCCAGAAATTCTTTTAACAGGTTCATCAGCTGATGATGTTGTAGCTATTACAATATTTTCAGTATTTTTAGGGATGTATACTGGAGGAAATATTAACATTGTATGGAGTATAGCTAGTATACCTATATCATTGATATTGGGCGTTTTAACAGGATTTGTAACTGGATTGATTCTTTTATATGCATTTAGAAGATGGGACTTTTCAGATATTGAAAAATTATTTGTTACACTTGCAACCGGAATACTTCTTAATTCACTTGGTGAGGCTTTACAAGGAAGAATACCATTAGCTGGCCTTGTTGGAGTAATGGTCATTGGTTTCTTATTATTAGATCGTATGCCTAAAGTTGCATTAGGTTTATCAAATAGATATTCAAATTTATGGATAGTTGCAGAAATTGTTATTTTTGTACTTCTCGGAGCTCAATTGGAACTTCCTTTGTTAATTGAAACTCCTGAAGGCTTATTTGCACCAGTTATAATAGTTGGAATATTTGTTATATGTATGGGATTAATAGCTAGATTTGGAGGAGTATTTATGGCTTTAGCTGGATCTGGGTTAAACAATAAAGAAAAAATATTTTGCATGACTTCTTATATTCCAAAAGCGAATGTACAAGCTACTATTGGAGCAGTTCCTTTAGCTGCAGGAGTAGCTTCGGGAGAATTAATATTAGCTATTTCGGCCATATCTATAATATTTACAGCACCTTTAGGAGCTCTTTTAATAGATTTTTTTAATGATAAATTGTTAACTAAAGATGAAGATCTTGATAATTCAAAATCTATAGAAGTCCCTACAAATTAAGATTATTATGATAAATTAAGATTTTCATAATTTTAATTTTAATTTTACATGTTCAGTGTTTTTAATATTTTTAATTTCAATATTTATTAATATCTTACTTTTTATATTTTTTCTTATTTTTAAAATCCTATTTTTAAAGATTTTATAAATATTATATTTTTTGTTATATTTTTTTATTTTTTTATTTTTTTTATTTTTATTATTTTTATAATTAATTTGTATATGATAAAATAAATATAGAATAAAAATAATATATATTCTCAAAGTATATTAAAATAAGCTCATGGATAAATTTATAATAATTTATAGAAATTTATCATTTTAATATAATTCTTAAAAATATAATTCTTAAAAATGGCTTATTAAATACATAAATTATATTAAATTAGATTAAATTATATTAAATTACATTAATACAATAATTACATTAATTACATTAATTTACGTTAAATTATATCATTTAAGTTAAATTACATTAATTAAAGTATATTATTAAATTAACTTATTAAAATATATAATCTATATTGCTAAAATATTATATTAACTATCGTGTATAATTGGATATTACTATTGGTGAAAATATGAGAAAGAGTGTTTTTCCGTTTACGGCTATTGTTGGTCAGGAGAAGATTAAGAAGGCTCTTGTTTTGAATGCTGTTAATCCTTCGATTGGTGGTGTTCTTATTAAGGGTGATCGTGGTACTGGTAAGACTACTGCTGTTAGGGCTTTGGCTGATCTTCTTCCTGAGATTGAGGTTGTTGATGGGGATATTTTTAATTCTGATGAAGAATCTTATAAAGATTTTGAACTTTATAAAGCTATTGATAAAAATAAGGATGATGATGTTCTTTTAGTTAAAAAACCTATGCGTGTTATTGAGCTTCCTTTAGGTGCTACTGAGGATCGTGTGGTTGGTTCTCTTGATATTGAAAAGGCTCTTCATGAAGGTATTAAAGCTTTAGAGCCTGGTCTTCTTGCTCAAGCTAATCGTAATATTCTTTATATTGATGAGATTAATCTTTTGGATGATAATCTTGTTGATGTTTTATTGGATGCTGCTGCATTTGGTGTTAACACTATTGAAAGAGAAGGAATTTCAATTTCACACCCATCAAAGTTCATTTTAATTGGAACAATGAACCCAGAAGAAGGAGAACTAAGAGGACAACTATCGGATCGAATAGGTCTTGAAATTGAAGTTGAAGGTATTTCAAACATTGAAGATAGAATAAAAATTATGAAAAGAAGAGAAGCATTTGAAAGAGATCCCTTATCTTTTAGAGCTAAATTCAATAAGAAACAAGAGAAACTTCAAAACAAAATAATAAAAGCTAAGGAAATATTAAATGATGTGGTTATTGATCATGTTTTATTAGAGGTAATAGCTAGAATTACTTTAGAACTTTCATCAGAAGGACATAGAAGCGATATAAGTATTTTAAAAACAGCTAAAACAATTGCATCTTTTAATGGTAATTTAACTGTTGATTTTGATGATTTAAAAGAAGCTATTTCTCTTGTTCTTGGGGAAGATCCTCTACTCAATCAAAGGATTCAGAAAATTAGGAATGATATTGAAAAAAGAGAAAAAGAAGGGGAAAATGATTTAGATAACGATAGTTTTTCTTTCAGTAATGATAATCTTCAAGAAAAAATTAAAGAACAATTAGAAGATTCATTAAATGAGAAATTAAAAAAAGCAAATCAAAATCATGAAAATCAAGAATTAGATAAGGCTTTTAATGATTCTAATAATAAAGATTTAGATAATATTGAATTAGGAGATGGTGAATCTAAAGAAAAGGATTTTATTAATACTTCTGATTTTGAAGATAAAGATGAATCTAATTCAAAACTTAATCAGGGTGAAAAATTAGAAAATTTTAATGAATTTAATATTGATGGGAAGTTTGATATAAAAAAATATTAATGGTTGAAGGTGTAAAAAGAGAGAAACTTTATGGTAAGCGGGTAAACTCACAAAGTAAAAAAGGAAAGTATGTTAAAAGTAAGATTTCTAATAATTCTGAGGATGTAGCTATTGATGCTACTATTCGTGCATCTGTATTAAATTCTAATATAAAAAATTCTAATATAAATAATAATTCTAAATTTAATAAATATACTAAATTTAATAAAGATACTAATTTAAAAGTTAATATAAAAAAAGAGGATTTAAGAGAAAAAGTAAGAAAACATGGAACTAAATTATCCATTGCATTAATTGTGGATATGAGTGGTTCTATGATTAGTGATGAAAAGCTTAATAGAATAAAAGCAATCTTACAAAAAATAATATTAAATGTTCATGTTAACAAGGATAAATTAGCTGTTATTGGGTTTAAAGGTAAGGATTCAGAAGTTATTATTCCAAATACTAAAAGACCTAATTCTTTTTTAAATAAACTTGAGAGTATAACTGTTGGAGGAACTACTCCAATGGCTGCTGGACTTAAAAAAGGTTTAGAGGTTTTAAAAAAGGATCTCAATAAGGAAGAATATATTCCAATGCTTATGATATTATCTGATGGGGTAACTAATGTAAGTTTAGAAAGATCTAATATTAATTCTAATTTTAATAAAAGATCTAAGTCTTTAAAATATAATAATTCTTCTGGAAAATCAAAGGAATATAAATCTAATAAAATGATTATAAGTAATCCTATTAAGGATGCTTTGGCTGTTGGTGGAGAGATAGCTAAATATAATATTCATACAGTTATTGTTAATTTTGAAAAGGAAAAAAATAAGGGAAGAAGTATAAACAAAGAATTAACTTTTATAACTGGTGGGAATTTTTATGATCTTGAAATTCTTGGTGATAAATTATCCAAAGATATTTTTGAAGTAGAAGGTGTTGATACAAATTCAATGTCATTTGGTTCATTTAAAAGTGATTTATCTGATATGGTTTTAGAAAAAATAATAGACTATGAGAGAGATAAGATTTAATTTAGATATCGGATTAAATAATGAATATTAGACTAATAATGGATACTAGATTAAATAATGGATATTAGACTAATAATGGATACTAGATTAAATAATGGATACTAGATTTTATAATTGGATATTATCATTGGTGAAAATATGAAGAAGAGTGTTTTTCCGTTTACGGCTATTGTTGGTCAGGAGAAGATTAAGAAGGCTCTTGTTTTGAATGCTGTTAATCCTTCGATTGGTGGTGTTCTTATTAAGGGTGATCGTGGTACTGGTAAGACTACTGCTGTTAGGGCTTTGGCTGATCTTCTTCCTGAGATTGAGGTTGTTGATGGGGATATTTTTAATTCTGATGAAGAATCTTATAAAGATTTTGAACTTTATAAAGCTATTGATAAAAATAAGGATGATGATGTTCTTTTAGTTAAAAAACCTATGCGTGTTATTGAGCTTCCTTTAGGTGCTACTGAGGATCGTGTGGTTGGTTCTCTTGATATTGAAAAGGCTCTTCATGAAGGTATTAAAGCTTTAGAGCCTGGTCTTCTTGCTCAAGCTAATCGTAATATTCTTTATATTGATGAGATTAATCTTTTGGATGATAATCTTGTTGATGTTTTATTGGATGCTGCTGCATTTGGTGTTAACACTATTGAAAGAGAAGGAATTTCAATTTCACACCCATCAAAGTTCATTTTAATTGGAACAATGAACCCAGAAGAAGGAGAACTAAGAGGACAACTATCCGATCGAATAGGTTTAAAAATTTCTGTTTCTGGAATTAATAATATTGAAGATAGAATAGAAATTATGAAACAGATAGATGACTTTGAAAAAGATCCAGAAAGTTTCATAGCTAAGTATGCAGATGCTGAAGATAATCTTCAAAAAAGGATAATCATGGCAAGAAAACTTCTTCCATCAGTTAGTATTAGTGATGAATATTTTGAAATAATAGCTAGATTAACAAGAAATCTTGGTGTTGAAGGTCATAGGAATGATATAACAATTCTTAAAACAGCTAAAGCAATAGCTGCATTTAACAATCATTGGAAAGTTACTATGGATGATCTTGAAGAAAGCATATTGCTTGTTTTAGGAGAAATAAATGAATGTGATAATAATCAAATTCAAAATCAGATTCAACAGGCTCAAAGTGAAATGAATCAGGAAGAAAATAGTGAAGATTCAGATGATGATGAAAATTCTAGTCAAAATCAAGATTCGAGCAAAGAAGATGATTCTAATGAAGATATTCAGGATGATAATTCCAATGAATATGTTCAAGATAATGATTTAAATGAAGATAATGGCTCTGATAATAGCTTTGATAATAATATAGATGATAATCTTAATGATTTGGATAGTGAGGATAATTTAGATGAAAATGATGAAGATAAATCTGATGGGGAGAATAATGAAGAAAATAATGATTTAGATAATCCTTCTAATGATGATTATAATAATGAAAATCAACTTCAAGGGGAAGTAAATGATTCAGATAAGATAGATGATGAATATCAGATGGATTATAATGAAAATAAGTCTGAAAAAGAAATAAATGAATTCGATTTAGAGTCTCTTGAAAAAGATATTCGTAAAATGCTTGTAATGGAAGGACGTGAAAAAGAAAAGTTTTATGGATCAAGAGTTAATTCAAAAAGTGAAAAAGGGAAGTATGTAAAAAGTAAATATTCTCCAAATGTTTCAAATTCAGATATAGCTATTGATGCTACTATACGTGCAGCTATAAAATCTAAAACATCTAAAAATACAGAATTAAATAAGAAAAATGCCTTAAAAGTAGATATAAAAAATGAAGATATTCGTGAAAAAGTTAGAAAACATAAAGCAAGAGCTAGTATAGCTTTGGTAGTTGATATGAGTGGGTCAATGCTTGCTGAAAAGAAAGTTAATAAGATTAGGGGTATTTTAGAAAGAATAATTAGGAATGTTAATAGGAATAGGGATAAATTAACAGTCATAGGTTTTAAAGGTCGGGATTCTGAAGTAATAATTCCAAGTACTAAACGTCCTAGTTCTTTTTTAGAGAAGCTTGATAAGATCACAGTTGGAGGAACAACTCCAATGGCTTCAGGTCTTGAAAAAGCTATTGAAATACTTAAAAATGAGAATAAAAAGGGAGAGTTTATTCCAATGTTAATATTGCTTTCAGATGGAATGCCTAATGTTGGTCTAACTGATAGTTATAATAAAAAGGTTAGAGGAAGCCCTATAAATGATGTTTTAGCTATGGGTGAGGAGTTAGCTGAAAATAAAATATATACTATTATCATTGATTTTGAAAAGAAGCACAAACATGGAAGGAATATTAATATGGAGTTAGCATTTTTATCTAATGGTAGATATTATGATTTAGAAGAAATTTATAATCCTGACATTGCGATAGATAAGATTTTAACTTATGAAAGAAATATGTTGTAAATTTAATATGTTGTAAATTTAATATTTTGTAAATTTATAATAAATTCTATTGATAATCTCATATTGATTAATCTTATGTTATAATTGTATTATTCTAATTTCATTGTTTTTAGTATTTCATTAAATAATATTTTATCTTGTTTTTTAAGTTCTCTATCACAATAAAATATAAAAACATAGGAGTGAGTTTTGTTTTTTTGGACTATGATTAGCTGATGCCAATAATCTGCTTTTGTACTAGTTAAAGAATAGGCTTTTTTACCATCAACTGTAATATTAGTTGGTTGTTTGAATCTTTTACTTTTTTGAAGTTCTAATTCTTCTTCTAGTGAGTTATCTGAAATATAAAATATTAATCCATCATCCCAACGACTTAAATACTCTTTTTGATATAAACTTAAAAACTTGTTTAATTGATCAAAACTCCAATAACTAGGATAAGAAAAAGATATTCCATTATTGTTATATGTTTTTACAGGATTATTTGAATTAATTAAATCACTTTTCTCATTAAAATTACTATTATTACTATTATTATCAGTAATATTATTAGAATTAATCTTGCTATTAGAATTAGTTTTGTTTGTAGAATTATTATAGCTATTTGTAGTATTGTTATAATTTGTACTAAGATTAGCTATTGGTTCTTGGTTAGCTTCTCCTTCAAGTATTGTTTTTATATTATTAAGACTATCATCAACTATATTTTGATTAGAAACACCTACTACAATTCCTAATATTATTAAAATTATAAACAAAATAAATAATTTGTCCATATAACCGTATCCTAGATTATTTTTCAAAATAGATTTCAATATTATTATATTATTATAATTATATTTCTGTTTTTTATTATTTTTATTTTTTATTTATTATT